>JAZUAV010000050.1:0-29904 GCA_045638165.1 Methanobrevibacter sp. | reverse complement strand
GACCACCGGTCCTATACAACATAATATTGTTAGTGTAAACTGATATATAAAGTTTTCTTAAAAAAATAGGACTAGTGATTAAAATAAATAAAAATATATAAAAATAAAAAAAATTGACCAAGAAAATGGCCAATAGATTTTATTATATAAAGCTTTTTTTGAAAATAACTAATTAGTAAATCTATTTGATTGCTAATTTGATATCTTCAGCTTTTACAGTTTTTCTACCAGCGTGGCGTGCGAAATTTACAGCTTTTTGTGCGATTTCGTCACCTTTTTCTTCTAATGCTTCAGCTAATGCAATTTTTGCATCATCACTAATTCTTTGTGCGCCAGCATTTTTTAAGATACGACCGACTGGTGCGATTGGTAATTCACTCATAATTACACCTCCAATTAAATGATAGTAAACAATAGTATATAAATGTATCGGTAAAACTGCATATTCTATCTTTATATCATAGCAGTACCCCTATCATAAAATGCTTTTGAAAATTAAAAAAAAATATAGATATTACAAATAATTAAAGGATAAAAAATAAGTAAAAATATAAAAATAAGTACAATTAAAAATAAAAAAAATTTTCCTATGCTAATTCACTTTTCAGATAAGTTGCAGTTGCTTCGGTTATTTTTACCTTAACGAAGGTTCCTAATTCAGCACAATCGACAATTACCGGAATATAAGAATCAGTTTTTGCAATGAATCCTCCTTTAGAACCTTTTTCTACAACCAATACATTTTGATAAGAATTAACCAATTCCCGATTTTCATCTTCAGTTATTTTTGATTTAATTTCGGATAAAAATTTAGATCTCCTCCTCATAGTTTCATGAGGAATTTCTTCAAGTGAAGATGAAATTGCACCTTTCCTGTGTTGATATTTTGATAAATGAATTAAACTTGGCTTTATATCATGAAGCAATTTGACAGTCAAATCAAAATCTTCATCAGTTTCAGTAGGATAACCAACAATAATATCAACCGCCAATGTCAAATCAGGAATTTCACTTTTGAACTTTGATAAAATATCCAAGTACTGCCCAATAGTGTGACCCCTTCTCATTTCGGATAAAACTTTGTCACTACCTGATTGTATCGGTAAATGAATGAAATTATATACCTTGGGATGTTTAATTGCATCAATTATTTCATCAACACAGTCCAAAACATTTTTAGGATGCATCATTCCAACTCGAACACGGAAATCTCCATCCAAATTAGCCACTTCTTTAATTAAATCAGATAGTTTCTCACCACTATCCCTGCCAAAAGCGGCAGTGTCCTGGGCGGTGAGTTGAATTTCACATGCCCCATTTTCAATAGCCTCCTTTGCTTCTGCAACAATATCGGCAATAGGATAACTGTTCAATGGCCCTCGAGCAAAACGAGTACAGCAAAATGCACATGCCCCGAGACAACCCTCACAGATTTGTATTATATGAATCAAACTATCATCAGTGAGTTTAGGAACACCGACCTTACTTTCTTTTGAAAAACCAGTTTCGCGAATGACTTCACCGCAATAAGTGGCATTAACAACATCCGCAGCCTTATTTAACTGATGAGGTCCAATCCAAGAACAATTAGGGCCAATCTTGCCTAACTTTTCTGGATCAATTTCAACCATACATCCGCCAACAATGATTTTTTTATCAGGAAAATCCTTTTGAAGTTTTTGAATCTTATAAATAACCTTATTTTCAGTAGGCAATTTAACATAACAAGTATTTACAATAATTACATCAGCTTCCTCAATAGAATCAACAACATCTATTTCATTTTCAAGCAGTACTCCTGCCATAATTTGTCCATCGGCTTTATTGAATGTGCAGCCGTAAGAATCAATATATACTTTCATGGTATTTTCTCTATGAACTTTTCTTAACAATGTCTTTTGTCAAATCATAATCAAAATTATTGAATTTGACAGGTTTTGAGTAAACCCTTTTAATTACACCCGCTTTTGCAAAACCGGAGGTGAGTTTTCTCTCTTGAGTCTTAATAACATGCACTTTAACTATGTGATTTTCAATCTTGACAACATCCCCCGGAGCAATTTCAAAATCCCTGTCCAAATCAAGCTTGTATGAATCAACTTCCCCATGCAAATCTACTGAAAATCCAATACGTGCGGGAATTTCAACAGAAGCTGCCCAAATTGTATCAATATCTTCAATTTTGGATTTGTTTACTCTTTTATCATTAACTTCAATGCTTGTTACCTCAACTTGACCTAAATCCGAAAGTAGAATATCTCCAGTCTTTAACTCATCACTTGGAGATAAATCAATAGTAGTCTTATGAGATTTGTCTTGCTCCGAAATAATTAATCTATAAGGTTCCGGTTTTTTTGCTGAAAATATATCCCTAAAGACATGACCGCAGGATTCACATCTCAAAAGATATTCTTCCATAATCTTTTTCTTGGATGATTTTTGCTTTGAGTTTAATATTTCAATATCATCAGAACCACAAATAGGACATTCCATTATTATGCCTCCAAAATAATTATTTATCATTCAGATAATGGTTTACCAAACCACCATCCTCCAATATATTTAACATAAACTCTTTAAATGGCTCAAATGTAGTTGATTCACCACTAGTTTCATTAACTAAAGTTCCTTTTGATAAATCAATATTAATAATATCACCATCTTTAGCTTCAATATCTGAAACAATTACCGGCAAACCAATATTGATTGCATTTCTATAAAAAATCCTTGCAAATGATTTGGCAACAATTGCGTCAACACCTGCTGTTTTGATAGCTACAGGTGCTTGCTCTCTAGATGAACCACAACCAAAGTTCTCATCGGCAACAATTATATCTCCCTTTTGTACATTTTGAGTAAAATCTGGCCTTTCTCCTTCCAGGACATGGTCAGCCAAATCTTGAGGATTGAATGTTCTTAAATACCTTCCAGGAATTATAACATCAGTATCAATATTTTTCCCAAAAGTCCATGTTTTTCCTTTGATAATATCCATTTTTATCACAATAAAACTAATTAATAAAAAAATGAAGTATTTGGGAACCCCAAATACAAAATAAGTTAGGTGATTTTTTATAAATCTTTAATTTTTACCTTTAAAAGGTTTTGAAAATTCTTTTTCAACAGCTTCACGATATATGGAATTCATTGTACAGAACGGTATGATTCTACCATCCGGTGTTGCATAATGAATAACACATTTTTTAACTCTGTCTTCATCAAAATTGAAAGGATCCATAAAGTGCATGCATGAAATAAGCATTGAATCTTTTGAAAAGTCTCCTAATGCCTCATAATCCCCTTTAGCAAATACATTATATAATATCTTTTTAATATCCAAATCTTTAGGAGATCTGCTGGTATGAATTATTTTAGCTAGATTTTTAGTTAAACCGGCTAAAACCCTCTTGTGAGACCCAAATTTACCTTCCCTAAGTTTTTCATTGTATTCACTCAATTTATCACATAAATCATCAACATCAATGAACTCAGTGATTGGAATCAATTTATCCTTTCCATCACCTTCGGTTTTTTCTCTAAATACATAAGTAGCAATACCACAATGTTCATGGCAATTTAAGGTAACTTTAGCTGATTCTTCACCGTCCAATAATGAAATAAACTCTGCAATAGGTTCAACAAAAGAAGGGGGATAAAATGCACTTTTAGGAACTTGACCATCAGTTTCATCTTCAATAATTTGAACAAAATCAGGAATAGTAATTCTTTGCTCTTCCACATGATTTGAAGGAGTTCTTCCTGAAAAAGAGACCGGTTGGAAATTAACACCATAAATAATGTCATTGTTGTCGAAAGCAAACTTAATAATTTTTCCTACCTGATTGTCATTAACACCTTTAACTAATGTAGGAACCAATACAACACCCAGACCTGCTTCTTTACAGTTTTCAATAGCCTGAAGTTTATCTGGAAGAAGATCTCTACCTTTATTCTTAATATAAGGCTCTGAAGTTACGCCTTCAAAAGAAAGATAAACAGTATTTAGACCAGCATCCTTTAATTGTTTAGCCAATCCTTTTCTTTTAGCTAATCTGATACCATTGGTAGCTATTTGAACATGAGTAAATCCTTCCTCTTTTGCCATTTCAATAAGTTCGACAATGTCTTTTCTAACGGTAGGTTCTCCGCCAGCATATTGAATAGCAGGACAAGGATTAGGCTTTAAATTCCTTAAATTCCTAAGCATTTGTCTAATTTCATCCTGAGTAGGTTCATACAGGTATCCTGCTGCAGCAGCATTTGCAAAGCAAACCGGGCACTTTAAGTTACACCTATTTGTAACATCAATCAACCCCAATACAGTGGAAGTTTCGTGTTTTGAACATAACCCACAATTACTTGGACAAGCGCCGGTATCCTCAACACAAGGGTTTTCAACACCAGTAATGGAAGGAGTGTATTTTGTTACATTATCGTATAGTTTATCATCACTCCAATAAGTGTTTACAAACTCCCCATGCTCATCGCAGGTCTTTTTAATGAAGATTTTACCATCTTCATCAAAGACTTCAGCATCGATTGTTTTACCGCACTCAGGGCATAAACTTTTTGTACCTTTAATTTTCAAAAAAATCACCTTTAACTAATAATATCCATCATTAGTATTACTTACATATTATATATGATAATGAATTTATATCATACATCTTATTTAAATCTATTTAAAAATAGCAATAATACTTTTCAGATAATCTCTCTAAAATACATATTACTAGTTAGCCATGTTCTTTTTGCAGGTCATGGATTTGCATTTCTGTGTATAATCTTTCGAACCTGCCTGTTTCAATGAGTTACACTTTTCAGTCATGAATTTAATGTGTTGTTCTTTAAAAAAATTTTAGAAAATTATCCTTCAAGAAAAAAAGAAAAAACCTATAATAAGAATTCATTAATGTTATAGAACAAAAGGTATTCAACCACACTGCCCAGACCGAAACACTTGTGGCAGTATATACGTTATACTGAATGCGGATTCCTATTCGAATTACTGCTCATAATAATTATTATGAGAAAAAAATAATTATTTAAAAGTTAATAAATATACCTAACTTGCAATTCATCCATAACTTGCAGAAGTTATGGTATTCTTGCATATTTATGATAATATTCACTGGAGGAAATTTACATGAATGTAACAGAAATAATTAAGGATGCTTTTCTATTTCCATCAAAAAATACTGGAAAATTTGCAATTTATCTTCTTTTATCAGTGTTTATGGTATGGTTTGTTTTTGTAGGCGTTTTTACATATGCATCTGGATTGATTAATGCTAAGAATTATTTGACTGGAGGAATGTGTCTTATAATTTCCCTGCTAATCGGATTTATAATCGTAGGTTATAACATCAAGGTTATTAAATCCGGAATTGAACTTGATGATAATGTTCCGGCTTTTGAATTGTATGAAGATTTTATGACCGGTTTTAACAATTTTGTTGTTTTAATATTTTACTTTATAATTCCTGCATTAATTGTTATACTTATAGGGTTAGATACAAATATTTTCGGCAATGCTATGGCGATTAAGCAAGAATTATTTTTACAGGCATTCAATGTTTATATGGGCAATCCCATAGACATTACATTAAATACAATATCTTCGGTACTAGCCCCTTTTGTGAGTTCTTTAGCCACTACCATTTCTTTTCTTTTAATTCTATTTGTAATATTTTCAATCCTTCGATTAATGGCTGAAGCAAGATTGGCAAATACTGGCAGTTTAAGGGAATCTTTAAATATTTTTGAAGCGGCAAAAGACATAGCAAGAATTGGTGTGGGCAAGGTAATCCTATTGATCTTATTATTCGTTGTGATTATTGCGATTATTCAGATTATTTTAATGGTCATATTTGTTCATCCATTTTTAATACCAATCATTTATATTTTAATAACTCCATACCTGGTATTAGTTGCTAAAAGAGCTCTTGGATTATTATACTCAGATATAGCTTAATGTTTTAAGCTATACCTCTTTTTTATTGATACACAGATGAAAGAGAATATATGCTGACTACCATAGTCCATAACCAGTTAAAAGAAATTAGAGTTAAAATCATGAAAAAGATTTAATACAAAAATTTTAAAAAAAAAGAAATAAAAGCAATCAGAAGATTGCTTAATTTTTATTCTAAAAGGTATAACCTAACACCTTGGGCGATTAAAGACACACCAATAAGAATCGCAGCAAAAAGCGGGTTAGTGAGTGAGATTCCTCCAAGGATAAATGCTATAATACCGAGAATTATTATCAATATTGAAGCAAGTTTTGATACTCCTTCTCCTGAAAATATGCCTACTACACCTAATAAAATCAGTAGAATACCAATTATGTAGAATTGGAATCCTAAAAGGAATGATAATGCATCAATGTTGAATATGAATAATAAACCAAATATGATGGCTAGGATTCCAACAATAATATTTAGTGCTGAAAATTCGCCTATTATTGATATTATACCTAATAATACTAAACTTACACCAATCATGATGGATACTAGACTAGAACTCAAAATAGGGAAAATTATAAAAATTATTCCTAAAATTATTGATAATAATCCATATGATTTATTAGCTTCCATATTTTTTCCTCCTAATTTTTTTGTTATGCTCACTTCTCAAGTGAAAAACATGAACTTCAAAAAGCAACACGCTTATTATCTTTTTTATACTATTTAATATTTTTTATAATAGGGAATCATTTTATTTTACAATCAAACAACCAAAAAATTAATTAACATCAAACTCCGTTGAATTAGGAAAGTTATGTTAATGTTGAACCTCCCAACTTGTAGAAACCGAAGAATTCTTGAAAACTGAACCGCCCCTAGAGGAAAGATCATGTTTTGTCCCCTTCCGATTAAAATCTTGATAGCAACATAGTATTTTACTAATTAATGAAGATTATATTTTCGGTCGTAAACAAATGCCCCAATTGTAATAATAACGAATGCAGTTATTATAATTAGTGCATTTTCAAGAACATTAGCCAAGGAACTGCCGGTTGATTTCAAGAAGGCAAAACCCGCTTGAAGTAAGGACATGATTTGGTTGATTATATCCATAAGGAAATTTATAAAGCCAGACAGCAATCCTAAAATTTGCTGCACAAGTGAGATGAGTGTGGAGAGAAGTCCTACAATGATATTGAATATGTATGCAATTAAGTCTATAAGCTGTAAAAGGGCAGTAAATATCATGCATAATATTTTTAAAATCCCATCAAGTGTTCCCCATATCATTCCAAGCATCACTAAAAGTTTTTCAAGGACTTCAACTAAAGACCGAATTGTCATTATAAAGTCTTCAAACAGCTTTACAATTCCTTCCAGAAAATTTGTAAACATTAAAAATCCACTTACTAATAGATCTATGATGGGTTTCCAGGAGTCATAAATTCCATTGGCAAGATAATCCAAATAATCATTTAGGTAATCTAGGAATGTGGCATTTGTTTGATTATCACTTGGCCGAGTTACATTTGTAATGTTGGTTGTATTGGTGAAGCCCGGTATTGTCGTATCGAAGTCCTCTGCTGTTGTATCGTTTTCATTATAGGTTTGATCTACTTCTTCACCATCATCGATTGTTATAAATGATACTTTATATGCAAAATAATCTGATTCATTACCTGATACAGATTTTAAAACTTCAAAATCAAAAAAAGCCACAGTATTATTGTTTATTTTAACGACTTCATGATTGTATATCTCTTCGTATGATGCAGCAACAGATTCACCGACCTTGGTACTGGATGAACCAGTTTTTACAAAATCGGCCATAATTTTTTCAATTTGGCCTACTGAATTCTGTTTGTAGCATTCGATTATGGCTAGCTTCAGTGTATTTGAATTGCTGGCCTTTGATGCAGAGACACGTTTGAATTCATCTCCTGAACTTGCAGGGGATTTTGAATAATCAAGAATAAATCCTTTAAACCCATCGCTAAATGTAATGTAATTTCCATTTCCTTTAGCTAAAATGTAGTTCTTTTTGGATTTATCGCTCTTTTTGTTTTTATCTGTTGTCTTTTTCTTGTCAATTGTATTTTCATTGACGCTATCATCATCATCTTCATCGATTGTTTTGTCATGATCATCCGTATTGTTATCATCATTTGTTATATTGTCCGCTACGACAATGCTTAAAAAACAAAAGGAAATTAATATAACAAGAATTAAGGTAACTATTTTTTTGTTCATATCATGCCTCTCTATTAATAATTTATATTATCATATATATTAAAATTATGGCAATTTTCAGATAATTTCACCGAACGTTCGTTCTTTTGGTTATTAGGGGTCTGCTTTAAATTTTAAATACTATTATCTAAAAATATATATCTGTCAAGCAGTTAAGTAGTAGTGATAAATATGAATTTACGTGAAATTATAATGGATGCTATTAAATATCCTATTAGCGATATCCGAAAATTTTTAATATTCTGTGCTTTAATTAGTTTAATGAGTTTATCAACAATTCTCCCATCATATGGCTTTAAGAATGATACTGTATCCATCATTTTAAGCCTTGCGACATTAATCATTTCATTTATAGTTTTAGGGTACTCAGTTGAGGTAATTAAAGGCGGAACTGAAGGCAATGACACCCTTCCCGACTTTGATTATGTAAAACAATTTGTCATAGGCATTAAAGCATTTGTTTTAGATATGATCTATTTCATCATACCTGCAATCATTGTCATAATTGTCGCTTCCGCAACTGGACTGTTTACTTCATTCACTAAAATCGCATATGCCAGCATTGACGCTGTAAATAACGGCGCAAGCAATTTCACCACGATAATGGCAGCAATTCCCGAATCAACAGTGGCCACATTCACCAATGCGTTAACCGTTACATTAATTTTTGCAATTATATTATTTGTCCTATTCTCATTGATGGCAGTTACAGGGCTGGTCAGATTTGCAAAATCTGGAAGCGGGACTGATGGTCTGAGATTTAGGGAAATACTAAAGGACATGTCAAAAGTCGGCTTTATAAAGATTATACTTACCCTGATTGTGATTTATTTAATTGCAGGTGCTTTGTTAGTTGTTATCGGGCTGATTGGATTGATTCCAGATATTGGCGTTTTCATAGGTATTTTTGTCGGCGTACCTTTTATTACATTGTATTTATACAGAGCTATTGGTTTATTGTATGCTGATGCATAATATTAACTAGTAAAAATTAAAAAAAAAAATAGTTTTTACTGGCATTCAATAGCCTGCCAAGCCATATCAAAGTTTTTCTCAAAAAGGAAATCAATATCATCATTTGGGAAAGCTAACCAATAACCTTGAATCCCCATATACATGGTATACATTGATTCAACAATGTTTTTAGTTGCGAAATCTTGTCGGATTTCATTTTGCCTTTTGCCATCTTCGACAAGGTCAGTCAAAAATATTTCAATATCATTTCCTGTTTGTGAAACTATCCTGTTAACCTCATCATCGGCGTATCCTGTTGCGGTTAAAAGAGTTAATACAGTTCCATAATTGATTTTTTCATGGATGTTTTCAATTTCCATACCATCTATGAAGTGATGTAAAATATAAAACAATGCATCATGGATTCTGTCCTTTGATGAACCTTCAAGAGGGATTTTATCAAAATCTATTTTAATATAATCAATCATATACTTTTGCAAAATTGATTCAAATATGTCGCTTTTATCTGAAAAATGATAATATAGGCCACCAGTTGTCAGCCCCGTGTAATTTCGAATTTCACTAATTGAAATATCGATTGTGCCTTTCTCCAATATTAATTTTAGCGTTTTTTCAAGAATCAAGTCTTTAGTATTCATCTAACCACATCATGTTTTTATAGTTAATTAATTATTCTCTGAATCTTATCTTTTCCCATTCCAAATTAAAAATATCCCCAAAGGTTGAAATCATATCATCACTTAGATACATCTCCCATTTATATTGAATTCCCCAGTACATGAAAATTAATGACCATACAATGTCTTCGGTTGAGAAGTCTTGTCGGATCTCCCTGTTTTTTTGACCTTCCTTAATAATTTCTGTGAAAAATTCCCTTAATTCTTTTAAGGCACTTTGGACAGCCTCCACGGTATTTTCATGAACATATCCTTTTGCAGTCAAAATCGACAATATGGCTCTGTAGTCTATTTCATCATCAATCGCTTCAATCTTGATTCCTGTTTCTTTTTGCTTAAAAATTTCAACCATGACATCATGGATTTTCTCTTTTGCATTTCCATTTATCTGCCTGAGTTTGTCTATGTTGAATTCATAATATTTTATATAATATCTTTCAATAATTTCATTATATATCTCTTCTTTATTCGAAAAATAGTGATATATTCCCCCAGTAGCAATTCCAGTGGCTGCACTGATTTCTCTAATTGAAATTAGGGAGTTTTGCTTTTCAATCATTAATTTTAAAGTCTTTTCTAAAATTAATTGTTTTGTATTCATACATTTAATAATTTATATTTCATAGTTATTAAATGATGTAGAGAACAAAAGTTCTGTTTGTAAAAATTAAGAGTTCATCAATGTTGCGGGCAAAACCTAGTCTGTTAAAACGGAAAAAAATGGTTATACTAATCTTAAATTAGGTTTAAAGTTAAAAAATATACTATTATTGCACAGAGGATTTACTACTAAAAATAATGTAACAGTTAGATCTGTTGTAAAACCTGTTAAAAAACATTGAACTACCTAGAACCCTACAGCTGAAGTAATCCAATAAATGATTTTTCTTTGAGTAGGGAGTTAGTTGAGTTTCAAAGTGCATTTTACACTTGATGCAGCATCATTACCTTTTTCAGATATCTCCAATATTTTTCTTTTGATTTTGCTTATATTGTTGAACATTGATTTGACATTCGTATCTGTTGTATTTATTGTAACATCTGCTTAAGACTTCGAAAAGACAATGAGAGTTTATCTCCCATTTATCTTTTTTAATTTTTGTTAAATTCTTTTTTTCTTTTGAGAGTTTCGAATAATTAATTTTTTTCGTTAAATCTAAAAATAGTAACATAGTTTCGAATTTTTCTGCGAAAATTAGGCATTTCAATATGTAAATGAATTTTACAATCCGATAGTATTTAAATTAATGTAATATTTAAACTTAATTAATATATACTAGTTAGAATATAATCTAATACAAAGATAATGGAGAAATAATTAATGAATATGGACATCCAAATGATATTAATTGCATGTGTTACAACACTTTACTTTATACTTCCAGCATATTTTTCCAATGGTGCAGGATTAGTGTTTGGTGGAGGCACACCTGTTGACTTTGGAAAATCCGACAAAAATGGAATTCGTTGGATAGGTGATGGAGTCACTTGGAGAGGTTTAATAGGTGGAACTATCATCGGAATCATTACTGGAATTATTCAAGGATTGATTGGCCCTACAATTATTGCAAACTTTGGACCATATATTGTCACTCCAATTATCACTGATGTAAGCAGCGGAATACTAATCGGATTTTTGCTTGGTTTCGGTGCTCTTTTAGGTGATGCCATCGGCAGTTTCTTAAAAAGAAGACTTGGAATTGGAAGGGGAAAACCCGCCCCACTTCTAGATCAACTAGACTTCTTAATAGTTGCATTAATTTTAGTTTCATTCGTTGTGAAACTAAGTTTATTCTTTGTTATTGTTGCAATTGCATTAACTTTAATTATACATCTATTAGCCAATACAAGCGCTTATTTACTTGGTTTAAAAGATGTATGGTACTAATTTAAAAAAAGAAAGAGATTGAACTCTTTTAATTTAAATATTTTTTCATCATTACAGCTGTTCCGACTGCCGGTGCGACAACACATTCATCATCAGTTAAAACATCACCCATAGATTTAACTTCCAAACCTAAAAGCTCTGCTGCAGGTTTATCTAAAATATCCTTACCTAGCCCAGTTACAACAATCAGATTAATGCCTTGTGTTTCATGAACCTGTTTCAGGCCATCAGCAATCTGTTCAACCTGTTTTTGATGAATAAATTTAGACATCTCCACAATGTCCTCCATGCTCAACATTTCCAAATCAGCACAGACAACGCGAGCTATCCTTTTAGCACAATCCATCTTTGATTTGGATTCCCCATCAAAAGTATCGCAAACATAATCGTCTTCAGTTATTAAATCTAAAACTGTGTAAACATCAGCAGTTTGTGCAAATAACTCACTAGCTACCCTATACTCTTTGCCATTTAATTCAACCTTGTCTAAAAAACTAGTCAAATTAGTTCTTAATGTTCCGGTATAGACCAGCTCACCCGTTGCAGATCTATCAAAATCAGATTTGCCTATGGCACACTCAACACCATCTTTAATCGGAATAATATCAGTTGTTGTACTGCCAGTATCGATAAAAATACAATTATCAGAAATTAAAGTTGCAATCTGGGCTGTTGCAATCCAGTTGGCAGCTGCTGCTTTAAGTGGAGTTTTTCGGATTTCTGATTTTGACATCATTCCATCAATACCCACATAAGCTATTGGGCAGTCAAATGTCTGTTCGCATTTTTCAACTACATCCAAAACTCCATCCTTTTTAGTGTCATATGCATCAACAAGCTCTGCAGTCATTGAAATTCCTACAGCATCAATTTCACCAACAGGACAGATATTTTCAATCAACTCTACTAGAACCTGTGACAAATCATCATTATTGCTCCACATTGGAAGATAAGCAAAATCAACTTCGATATTTTTAATTTCATCCCCTTCAAAGTCAATTACTGCCAAATCCGTGTTTGCTCCACCAATATCAAAACCGGCAACTTTCATCCTATAATCTCCTGATTTCCATATTATCCCCGGATTTCTTGAACTCGACTTCCCCATCCAAAGAAATATCCAATTCATTAATATCTAGTTTCCCATCAATCAAATCAATGATTGATTTACCGATATTAATATTTGCAATTTGTTTCAGTCCGACATAAGGGGTTGTGAATCTTGAATTAATTTCTAAAAGATAAACTGAATAGATATCCTTTTCATCAGCATTGATAATTAAATCAACACCAACGAAACCCTTTAAACCACCAATAGCTTCAACTGCTTTTATAGCTATTACAAACGCTTCATCTTGATATTTGCTTTCAAATGGTAATTTTCCACCAACGTAAGTTCCCTTATCATCTTTAAGACTTACAAATTGTTCATTTAAACTCAGAGGGATTGCCTTTTTACCATCACAAATTAAACTAACGCTTATATCAGTTCCCTCAATAAATTCCTGAACAATTACTCTGGAACCCGGTTTGAAAATCTTATCCAAATCCAAGGTTAAATCTTCAATATTTTCAATTATAACAATATCTTCACAATCCACACCAATTAAAGGTTTTATAATTAATTTCAAGGGAGTTAATGGATCTTCCGCTTGCCATTTTTCGTGTAAGTTTTCAATTGCTCTTTTCCAATATCCTTTCGGGTCTATTTTAAATCTAAATGTTCTTGGTTGAGGAACAACATTTGAAAGTGCTTCATAAGTCTCAAATTTATCAGATGATACAAAACAAGCCTCAATTGAAGAATTATAAAGTTTTACATCATTGTCTTCTAAAATTTTTGTGATTTCATAAAGATTATTATCATTTTCTGCAGCTATGAAAATGGCCTTATTGAAATTTGCTGCATTATCCTTAAGCCAGTCCACAACATCAACATCTATCAAAATAGGATTAACATTACCATAATCTTTAACAACATTTTCATAAGATTCATTAATAACCAAATCTATGTTAAAATCTGATAAATCGTCCAGAAGTGCAAAAACCAAAGCTTCTGCTTCAGAAATAATACATTTGTCCTTTTCACCAGAAGCCGTAAAATATTCAAATACCAGTATAGAATCATTCTCTTGCATCATAAGTAACACACATACCCATTATATTCAAATCATCTGCCGGAAATACCATTTTCTGCCCATCAAACACCATGCGAATTAATGCATTTTCCTTGTCTTCAAATTCAGCGACTGTAATGTCTTCTGTAATCTGAGCCATTTTTCTTGTAAATGAATCCATTATATCTTCAGGAGCTTCAATATTAAGCAATCCTCGGTTATAGTAATCCTCAATTGCATCAACTGTTAGTTTTGCAGAATCCCCAATTCCATAAGGGTTTGGAGCGTTTTTCATTTTTTGGGCAAATTCAACATCGTTCAATATCCTATTAGCATTTTCCAGAATCACGTCCTTATCTGATCCAACTAGGATATTTCCCCCAGCCGTTACTGTTTCCGGCCTTTCAGTATTATATCTCAAAGTTAAAGCAGGAACATCAAGAGTAATCGCTTCTTCCTGAAGGCCTCCTGAATCTGTTAAAATCAATGTGGAAGAGGAGGTTAACTGTAGAAAATCAAGATATCCCAACGGTTTTATGATATGAACATGTTCCATACTGTTTAATTCATCGAACAAACCGAAGTTTTGTAAAGTATTTTTTGTTCTTGGATGAATAGGGAAAACAATATTCATGTCACTTAACTCTTCCAATGCTTCGATAATATTTGTAACTCTTTGCTTGTCATCGACATTTTCTGCCCTGTGCATTGTTAATGTTAAGATATTATCCATATTTTCAATATCCAGTGCTGCTAAGGATTCTTCTTGAAAACCTTTCTTTTTAGCTATTTCCAAGTGTCTGAAACATGCATCAACAACAGTATTTCCAGTTATGATTAAGTTTTTTCTTGAAAAACCTTCAGCCAAAAGGTTGATTGCGGATTGTTCAGTTGGAATGAAATACATTGTTGAGCAAACATCTGCAACACGCCTATTAATCTCTTCAGGCATTGTCATGTCAAATGACCTAAGGCCAGCTTCAACGTGACCGATTGCAATGTGTAATTTAGAAGCTACAAGTGCACCTGCAAGCACTGCATTTGTATCGCCTTGTACCAATACAATATCCGGTTTTTCTTCAAGCAAGACCTCTTCAATTCCCTGCATCATCAAACCTGTCTGTCTGCCATGAGTACCAGATCCCACATGAATGTTATAATCTGGAGCAGGAATTTCCAAATCCCTAAAGAAATTATCAGACATTTCCTTATCATAATGTTGGCCAGTATGCAAAATAATCTGATCAATACCCCTTTTTGAAATCTCATCAATAATAGGAGCCATTTTAATAATTTCTGGCCTTGTCCCTAATACAGTCGCTATTTTCATAATAATCACTCAAGTAATATATTTATCTAAAATACTTTAAAAAATTTTATTAAAAATAAAAAAATTGGATTAACATTAAAGTTAATAATTAAAAAAGGTTTTTAATCTTGTCTTTAATACCGCCAGCCAAGATATCGCCGAGAACAGCATAAATTTCATCTGCTTTTTGCTTATCGAAGTTTAATTCAGTTATTAACAATTCAGTGATTTTATCCTTGTTTTTATTTCCAACTAAAAAGTTCTCTTCAATAATCCCAATGACTTTAACGGATTCTTCTTCACGTATATCTGCCTTTTTGACAATTCATTTATAAAATCTGCATTATTCACATTAACTCCTTCAGATTATCTGAATATTACACTATTACTTGGAATGACACTGCCAAAAATCAATGATCCGAATAAAAGACCAAAAGCAGCGCAAACCCCAGTCATTGCCAAATTAAGGAAAAATGCTTCAATAAGTTCAAGTATGGGGATTTTTTCATCTCCATTGATACTGGCCAATAAAACCGAGAATGCCGGTGCAATTGTCAAAAGCAAAGAAAAAACTATTACGAATGAAACTACACTATACCACAATTTCGAATCATTATTATGGATTGCCATATATAAACCGACGGCCAAACCAACAAAAATACATATAATGGAAAATTTATCAAAAACCTTGTAAACTGTACCCATCAATACACCTCATATTAATATTTGTGCAAATCATTTAAACTTTTTATCATTGATTCGCGAATAGCATATCTCTTTTGCAAGTCACTCAAAGAATCAACCAAGTCCCGCCTAAATCTTTCACAGGCATAATCATCATATGTAAACTTAATTCCATCATATTGGATATCCATCAAAATCAGATATTCCGCTTCCATAACCTTGATATAAGCTCTTGATTCATCTTCCGTAGGATTCAATAATCTTTCAACTTCATCCAAGTCCATTTTTCCAATAGCCACATCCACAAAAACCCTCATCATCTTTCTTACCATATTCCATAAAAACGATTCTCCATAAATATCCACAAAAATTGGAGAGATTGTATCATGCAAGTTTGGAAACTCCCTTTTGTGATAATCATCCAAATCAACTCTTGTGATTTTGATATCATCAATAGTTCTTGTAGTTGTTTTTTGAAAACGTTTTGTGAAGTTAGTGAAGTTATGCGTTCCCTTAAATATTTCAGCAACATCCCTAAGCTTATCGACATCCAAATCCTGAAATAGCATATAACGGTAATGTCTCATTTGAGCATATCTTGGTTTAAAAGCGTACCTTACAGGAGCGCTGGCTAAAATCTGAATATCATCAGGTAGCGAATTATTAATCTCATTTACACGAACTTCCTTTTCAGACTGAAAGCTTATCACATTACCCAAGCTGTGCACTCCAGCATCTGTTCTGCCAGCTATCCTAAATCTGGACTTTTTCAAATCATCAATGTAGTTGAGTTTACGCAAATGGTAAATCAACTCCTCCTCGACTGTCCTTAAGTCAGGCTGCCTTTGAAAGCCATGAAAATTAGTTCCGATGTATCCTATTTTTAGTGCTGTTCGCTTCATCAATAATAATTTTAAGTATAATATAAAATAAGCTTTTAGGAAAATACCCTAAACCAGATTTTTAATCATATGGGTAGTTTCATCATAGTCATCCTCTTCCACTGTAATCTCATAGCCAAGGGATTTCCAAAATGGTATTGCCGCTTCAAGATATCTGTGGGTATTCAAATAAATTCGTTTATACCTTTCCTTTCTGGCGAAGTTTTCAATGGATTCAATGAGAACGCGTGCAAGGCCATTTCTCCTATACTCATTATCTACCATCAATCTCCAGACACTTGCAGTGTCATCCTTAGAGTAGATATCCTTAAAAAATTCATAGTCTTTGTCGTATCCCCTAACAGCAGCTGTTGCAACTATATTATTATCATCCAATGCAACAAATAGAGTATTTCTCTTGGGCAAAATATAATACTTTTTAAGACCTTCAATATCATAATGAAACTCAGGCATTGGACCAATGCCATATTCTTTCCTGATTTGATCATATAAAAAATTTTTAACAGCCAAAATCTCAAAATCATCATCTTTAATTTCTCTAATGATTATGTTCATAATATATCCCCCTTTTAAAAAAAAAAAAGAAAGAGAAATGTTAATATTTCTCTTATTCTTGAGCAGTTTCAGGATTGAGCAGTTTTTCAACGTTTTCCCCAATAAAGTCAAATAGCAATACAACAATCAATAAGCACATACCAGGGTAGAATGCCAACCACCAGTATCCAGATGATAAGTAATGCATTGATTCAGCTAATATCACACCAATTGCAGGTTCATGAGGGGGTAAACCGAATCCTAAAAATGTAATCGCCGCTTCGTGCATGATAGCATGAGGGAACATCAAGATTACACCTACAATTATTTGGGAAATGATTAATGGGAAAATGTGTTTGATTGCAATCCAAGCTCTTGATTTTCCTAAGTTTTCTGCTAAATGAATATACTCTTTGGTCTTGATTTCTTTCACTTCAGACCTAAGAACCCTTGCCAGTGGAGTCCAGTGAGTTAAACCGACACCCATAATTACTCCAATTACTCCTCCACCAAACATGATGGAAACGAGAATGATTAATAGAATATGCGGAATTGAACCGAATAAGTCAATGATTCCTGCAACGACTTCATCAGCAAATCTATTGAAACTAGAGAATAAACCTAGAATTATAGAAATAAATGTACTAACAACAGATGCAATGAAACCTACCATAATACTTAATCCAAGTCCGGCAATGGTACGTTGGAACATGTCTCTACCCATCCAATCAGTACCAAAAAGATGTTCCAATGAAGGCATTTGATTAGCGCTGGCAAAACTGGTTGGAATATCTCTTATGAAATAACCGCATACAAAAATACTTATGATAACCAGTGCAGAAAGCACAATGATTACAAGAGTTTTTGTTCTGAGATTTGCACGATAAATAAACCATTGTTCCTTATCATCTTTTTTCTTCCTAATCATTGAACTCACTCTCCTTAATTCTAGGGTCGATTAGATAATAAGAAATATCTGCAAGCAGGTTACCGACAAATACGAATATTGCACTGACAACAACAATACCCAAAAATAGAGGCACATCATTTTGAAGACCCGCCGCTACTGCCGTTTGCCCAATGCCAGGATAGGAAAATACCTGTTCTATCATTACAGCCCCACCAAACAGTTCACTGAATGATAAGAATTGCAATGTGATTGCCGGGAGCAATATGTTCCTAATTCCATGATTTTTCACTAAATCCCAACCTTTTTCTCCTCTAGATTTTGCAAACAATACATAATCGGAAGATAAAACCTGGATTAACTCATTGCGTGTGTACATAGCAATCGGCGCCAAACCAACTAAACTCAACGTCAATGCTGGAAGAACAAGTCTGGATGCCCACTCCATAAATGTTGCATCCGTACTTTTTACACCGATTGGAACACCGAATCCTATAGGGAACCATCCTAAATAAACTGCGAATACCATTAAAACAAGCATACCAACCCAAAATGATGGAGCGGATTGAATTGCATAACAGTAAACTTTAACTGCCTTGTCAATCCAAGACCCTTTATTTTTACCAGCCACTACTCCTAAGGCAAAACCGATGACTCCACTCAATATCCATGAAATTGCCATCAATACTACAGAAGCTGTAAACTTATCAATGATAACATCAATGACTGGAGCACGATAGATTAAGGAAGTTCCCAAATTACCTTGAAGCAAATCTAAAAGCCAATGGAAAATCTTAGTAGGCAATGGAACATTGGTCCCAAAGTATTGTTGTAGAATTTGCCTTTGTGCTTCTGATACTGCAGCACCTCTTAAGTAAGCATTAACTGGGTCAATAGGGGATAAATCTAATAATATAAAACTAAATATTGCAACTGCAATAATCAATACGATGAAACGTACTAACTTAAAACCAAAATATTTTGCTATTTTTTGTTTGTTCATTGAAATAAACCCCCCTTAATTTTTAAAAAATAAAAAAAAGGAAAAAATGTTTATGATGTGGAATTGGTTCTAGTCCAATCACAGATATTAATTAAAACATCGTTTCCTAAACCATCAGGTTGGTTGCCGATATCAATACCGTCTTTAATGAAATAGTTGTAGTCGTAGTTTACAAGCCATGCGAATGGAGCGTCTCCAGCAGGACCCCAACCTCCATCATTTACAAGAGCGGATTGAGCCCATAAAGTATTAGCAGCATTGAAATCAGTTGAGTGCATTGCATCTTCCATCAATTTATCGGAATCTGAATTGTTGTATAATCCAGGGTTCATGTAGAAGTCGTCAGCCTCTTTGCTATGGTATTGTTGATATATAGATTTATATGGGTCTGGTGAAGTCTGTTGCATCACTGCAGCTGAGCTGTACATGTTTGCATAGATTGTATCCCAGTCAGCACCTTTGAGATTTACTTCAATACCAATTTCTTTTGCTTGTTCAGCAAATACTGTTGCCAAAGATTGTCTGTCAAGATAATCTGGCGGGTAGTATAAGTCAAATGATGCCTTTACACCATCTTTTTCTACGATTCCATCACCATTGGTGTCTTCCCATCCGCCATCTTTCAAGATTTGTTTAGCCTGGCTGACATTAGCGTCTTGGACTTTTGAAGCATTGTTTGCATAATCTCTTGTGTCAACACTAGTGTATTCAGGTTTAGCGTGTCCGGAGAATATGTCATCACACATTTTTTGACGGTCAACACCGACATTTAATGCTTCTCTGATTGCTTTGTCTGCAGTTACGTTGTTACCTATTTTGCTTCCTGCAGGACTTGTGTTACCATTGTCTTCAAGGTATGGGAATGATACACCTTGTGCCCTACCTGCGGACACTTCGTAGAATTGGTATCCGTCAACGGTTTGGTTCAGTGCAGAGGTTGCAACAGGCACTACATCAACTTGACCGGATTTGGCTAGTTCTAACCAGGTAGATTCTTCAGGGAATAATAAGGTTATTTGAGTGAAGTATGGTTTGTCACCATAATAATTGTCATTTGCCTTGAAGATTGCTTGTTGACCTTTATCCCAATGGTCCAATACATAAGGTCCTGTACCGATAGGTTTTTCACCGTAAGTGTTGTTATCATATTCTTCAGGTACAATACCGACATATCTTAAATCATAAATAAATGTTGATCTTGGTTCAACTAAATTGAATTCAACAGTAGTGTCATCAGTAGCAGTCGCATTTGCAAGATTGGTTAAATCCAAATCAGTTTCAGTATCTTTTGCTGTGTTAAATGTGAATGCAACGTCTTTAGCATCGAATGTTGAATTATCTGAGAATTTTACATTATCTCTTACTTTTACAGTCCATTTTAATCCATCACTGCTTACTGTATAGTTAGTAGCGAGGTCAGGAACCATAGTTCCGTTTGAATCTGTTTTAAACAAACAGCTTTGTACTAAAGGATTATAGTTTTGGTGTCCGCATCCCCAACCGGTAAGCGGGTTGAAACCTGCTTTTGGTTCTTTAATATTACTGTGAGCTGCTACAGTCAAATGGGTAGGGTCACTATCCTTGGAACCACCCATGAATGCAAAAGCGCCAACAACAATAAGGATTACGGCAACAACCCCTATAATCGCCATTGTCTTTTTATCCATAACTTTTCACCATTTTATAACTCATAAAATAATATTAAAATAAAAGTATTACTTTTAATGGAAATAATGCCCAATTAGTAATACTTTTTAAAATTATTTTAATATTAAATATTGTTCTGTAATAATAAATATAAAAAGATATTTATTACTTTTAATGCAAAATTGACAATAGAAAATTTCCATAAATTAAAATACAATATGAACAGTGAAAAAAATATTACTAATAAATTTAATATATCCCAATAAAATAGCACCAATGAAAGTAATAAAAATAATAAATGCATAATTCAATGAAAAGTAATACAAAAATTAAATTTAAATAATATTAATATAAAATTATCGATATGGCCCTATCTCTTAGATTAAAGAAATTGTTAATAAATAATGGTGCAACTGAAGTAGGTTATGCAGACATCACAAATTTTACTCCAAAACCAGAATTGAATACCGGTGTTGTTTTTTATATCACATATCCAAAAGAAATCATAAGGAACATGCAAAATGCTCCCACACCAGAATATCTTGAAGAATTGATTAGTTTAAATTCAAGATTAGATGCCCTTGGAATGAAATGTGAAGAATTTTTGATTGAAAATGGGTACAACGCTTATGCCCAGACAAAAAAGAGATTGGGGACGGATTTTGGTGAGTTCAATTCATTTGAATTGCCTCATAAAACAATAGCCACCCGTGCAGGTCTCGGTTGGATTGGAAAGTCTGCATTGTTCACAACAAAAAATTACGGATCAGCACTGAGATTATCCTCAGTTCTAACAAATGCCCCATTAGAAATTGGAAAACCAATATTAAAATCAAGATGCGGCAAATGCATGGAATGTAGGGACGCGTGTCTTGGAGGTGCAATAAGCGGCCTGAACTGGAACCATAAACTTAAAAGAAATGAGTTTTATGATGATAAGAAATGTGAAAAATATGCCCTTAAAGTATCTGAAGAAAATCTAGGAAAAGCGGATACCGTATGCGGAAAATGTATTTTCGCTTGCCCTCATACACAAAAATACATTAAAAACTATAATTTCACAGCATAAGAAAAATCATTAGCTAAAGGATTAATTTCCAAACCATGAATTTTCTTATCCATATGAACGGTTTCAAGCTCATCATTAGCATCCAAGGCAACAACAAAACCCATTTTTGTCCAAAATTTAATAGCCCCATCCAAATTCTTATGAGTGTGCAAATAAATGTCATTAAAACCAGATTGATTAGCAAAATTTTCAGCCACTGCAAACATCTTAGACGCTAATCCGCAACGTCTGCATCTCCTATCAACAAATAGTCTCCATATGCTTGAAGTTGTTTCATTAGAATATAAATGCCTAAATTCAGGAAAATCCTTGTCATAAGCCCTTATACCAATTGTTGCTATAATCTCTCCAGTTTCAGCATATGCAACAAAAAAATTATTTCTTTTTGGATTAATGTAATATTCCTCCATATTAACAATATCTTGATGCCATTCAGGAACATAATCATAACCAAATTCCAGTTTAATCATTTTAAATAAAAATTCTTGAACATTCCCAATTTCCTTTGAATTTTTACTTAATTCCTTAATAGTAACATTCATACCAATCACACTTCAAATGAAGTATTACATTTAACAAAGATTTTAATTAAATAGTAATACTTTTTTGTAAATTTTGAATAACTTTAATATTGATAAAGTACAAATTACTATATAAAATTTATCATTTGAAATGAAAAGGTGGTTTAATGGAGAAATTATTAGATGTTGAAAATGTTTCTATTTCATTCATTCAATATACCAAGGGATTAAATCAAAGGGATTTAAAAGTTATCACCGATTTAACATTGGACGTTTCTGAAGGTGAAATATTAGCAGTATTAGGTTCAAGTGGTTCTGGAAAAAGTTTACTTGCTCATGCAATTTTTGGAATCCTTCCTGAAAATGCTAATCAACAAGGAAAAATAAAATTCAAAGGAAAGGAACTTTCACAAAAAGACAAAGAAGAACTCAGAGGAAATGAAATTGTACTGGTGCCTCAATCAGTAAACTTCTTAGATCCTTTAATGAAAATATCAGACCAAGCAATCGGACTTACAAAAAGTGAAGAAGAGAAAAAACAAAAGAAACAAAAACAAAGAGAAATCTTTGAACATTATAACTTAGGTCCTGAAGTAGACGATATGTATCCATTCCAATTATCCGGAGGAATGGCAAGAAGAGTGCTTGTATCAACAGCATTACTATCAGAACCTAAACTAGTTGTTGCAGATGAACCAACTCCCGGATTAGACGAAAAAACAGTAAAAGAAACATTAAATCACTTTAAACATATGAAAGAAGACGGCGTAGGAGTGCTGTTAATCACACACGATATTCATGCAGCACTAGAAATTGCGGATAGGATTGGAATATTCTATTCAGGATATGTTATTGAAATTGCAGAAAATAAAGATTTCTCAGGAGACGGAGAAAATCTCCTTCACCCATACACAAAAGCATTATATAAAGCATTGCCTGCAAACGGATTTGAAATTATCAAAGGACACCAGCCATTACACGGAGAAATCCAAAAAGGGTGTCCTTATTATGACCGATGCGAAATGAGATTTGAAAGATGTAAAGAAGAAAGACCAGAATTATTAGATCTTGGAAATAAAAAAATAAGATGCTTTAAATATGAAGAAGGTGCATAAAATGAAACTTAAAGCAGAAAACATTTCATTCAAATATCCTTCCACTGAAAAATACATAATAAAAGATGTTGATCTCGAATTGGACAATAAAAAAATTATAGGATTGATTGGAGATAGCGGTAGTGGAAAATCAACTTTATGCAAAATATTATCCGGATATATAACCAACTACGAAGGCAGTGTGACATTAGATGGTCAACCTCTCCCTAAAAAAGGATTTAAGCCTGTTCAGTTGATTTATCAACACCCTGAAAAAGTCATGAATCCCAAATGGAGAATGAAACAGGTTTTGGCTGAATCATATGATGTCAGCGATGAAACACTTGCCGAATTCGGTATTCAGAAAACTTGGCTTACAAGATTTCCACAGGAACTATCCGGAGGAGAACTTCAAAGATTTTCCGTTGTAAGATCACTAAATCCAAATACAAAATTCCTGATTGCAGATGAAATGACTACAATGCTTGACGCCATTACACAAGCACAAATCTTGGATTCCGTTTTAAAAATAGTGAAAGAAAGGAATATGGGATTCTTGCTTGTAAGTCATGATATGCCATTAGTAGAAACCATATGTGACGAAAAAATCTATTTCAAAGATATTAATGGTGTTTAATCATTAATATTTATTTAATTTTTAATTTGCCAACAGAAAATTCACCTAAAATAGCCACCCCTATCATACTTAACCTAAAATAACACCAAAACTGCAAAAATATCAAAAAAAAGAGAAATTAGGAGTTTAAGACACTCCTACGAGACATTTTAATTTTAAAGATTATTTATCTCATTGAAATGCAGAATATCATCACAGATGACTTCAAGCAATTCAGGGTCATGGCTAACAGCCAATATACCAATGTTATTAGCTTTAGCATGATTGATAAGTGCTTCCCATATCTGCACCTGAGTTACGGCATCAAGCATAGTGCTTATCTCATCAGCAATGATGAATTTTGTTTTGGGATTAAGAGCCCTCAATATACTGAAACGCTGCAATTCCCCACCGGAAAGCTCATTAGGCCAACGTGTCAACCAGGAATCCTTAAGACCAAAAGTATCCTTTAAATCTTGAGGCGGATTCCATGCTTCATTCAACACTTTTTCCATCTTCCATTTAGGATTCATAGTCTTTTCAGGGTGTTGGAAAATCAATTGCACTGGATAATAATCCTTATCAGGGATTTTATTGCCATCCAAAGTGACTTCTCCGGAATACTTGGTAATATAACCTGCCATAATTTTACACAATGTGGATTTACCACTACCACTATCCCCAATCAAACCGACAATTTGATTACTGTTGAGAGATAATGAAACATCCTTTAATATTTGCCTTTTTTTGTTATATGAAAAAGAAATATTACTTGCTTTAAGTTCCATCATTAGCCTCCTCGAAATTGAAACATCTAATCATTACGCCATCATGCTCAACAAGTTCAGGCTTATTATTTTCACATTTATCCAATCTTATTGGACAATTATCATAATAAGGACAACCTGGAACTTTCCCTAACGGCTGAACACCTTCAGTTAACTTAAAACCGTTTCTTGGCAGTGAATTGATTAAAGCTTTGGTATATGGGTGCAATACATTATCCGCATTCTTGAAGTTTTCCACATTATTGATTTCTATAACATAACCTGAATAGAATATTGCGATTCTATCTGCAGTTTTCAGGGCAACATCAATTTCGTGAGTAATCAGTAAAACACCATGCCCATTTTCCTTTAGATTTTTAATATCCTGAATTGTCTCTTCAACACTTTTAGCATCAAGTCCAGGAGTTGGCTCATCAGCAATCAACAAATCAGGATTACCTATTAATGCAGTAGACAACAATACCTTTCTAGCCATACCACCGGACAATTCAAACGGATATAAATCATCCACACTTTCATCCAGCCCGTATTTGCTAAAGATTTCCCTTTGCCTTATTTGCTTTTCCTTATGTTCATTCTCATCTTTGCATTCACCGATGGCCTGCTCAGATACTTTCATAAGAGGGTCCAGGAAATTTACTGATTGAGGTATCAAACAAATTTCCTTACCTCTTAATTTTTCCTTCATCTCTTGGTCCAGGACATTGCCCTTATATTTAATTTCCCCAGTTACATGAGCGTTGTAAGGCAATATACCTAAGATTGAATGGGCTAAAAGACTTTTACCAGAACCACTAGACCCCAATACAGCAACAATTTCGCTCTCATTAACATCAATTGTTAAATCAGATATTACTCCTGTATCATGTCTTTTTAATCCTTGAACATATTGTGTAAAGGATATTGATAAATTATTTACTTCCAATAATTCTCCCATAAAATCACCCAATCTAGTTATTCACCTCTGAAGGATCCAATAATCGTTTTAGATTATCCCCAATAATATCAAACAACAATACTACTATCAATAGTGCTATACCTGGGAAAAATGCTAACCACCAAGCACCCATTGCAAGATATGACATTGATTCTGCCAATATAATACCAATTGCAGGTTCGTGAGGTGATAAACCAAAACCCAAAAATGTTACACTTGATTCGTGCATGATTGCATGAGGGAATACTAATAATGTTCCTACAAATATCTGAGACAATATCAAAGGCAAAATATGCTCTTTTGCTACCCATAATTTGCTTTTACCAAATTTTTTAGATAAAGCCACATATTCTGATGTATTGATTTGTAATACTTCCGCTCTAAGCACCCTTGTCAGATTAACCCAATGTGAAAATGCTACCGCCATTATTACACCAAATGCCCCTTTACCTAATGCAATGGATATCATCATGATTAACAATATATGAGGTATTGATGCAAATAAATCAATTAACCATGATACAAATTCATCACAGAACTTGTTAAAACTTGCAACAAATGCCAATATAGTTGCTATAATACTTGAAATGATTGAAGCGCCCAATCCAATAATAATACTTAAACTTAAACCTTTTATTGTTCTGATGAACATGTCCCTACCCATCCAATCAGTACCAAAAGGATGATCAAATGACGGGGCCTGCATTTTTATTGCAAAATTGGTAGGCAAATTAGCATCAATCAATGTTCCGCTAATAAAAATAATCACTAAAACTAATGTTGTGAGACCGATTGTTAAAAGAGTTTTTTGCCTTAAGTTTAGGCTACTGAATAAACCTCTATTATACCATGGCATTTCACTCATCGTCCTCACTCCTTATTCTAGGGTCAACATATTTATAGATTAAATCAGCAAGAAAATTTCCTGCAAATACGAAAATTGTACTTACAATAACAATTCCCAATAATAATGGAACGTCTGATCTTAGACCTGCCGCTACTGTTGCCTGACCTATACCTGGGTATGCAAATACCTGTTCAACAAGAATTGTTCCACCAAACAATTCATTAAATGATAAAAATTGAATTGAGATTGCTGGAAGCAATATGTTTCTTATTCCATGATTTTTTATTATTCCCCAAAAACTTTCACCTCTAGCCTGAGCGAACAGGAAATAATCACTTTTCTTAACACTTATGAGTTTGTCTCTGGTATACATTGTAAGAGAGGCAATTCCTACAATACTTAATGTTATCGCAGGCAATATCAATCTGTATAACCATTGCCAGAATGTAACTGTATCCGATAACTGCCCGATAGGAACTGAAAGTCCTATAGGGAACCATCCTAAATAAACTGAAAAAACCATTAAAAGTACTAATCCTATCCAAAATGTAGGTGAAGACTGCAATATGTAACAGTAGGTTTTAATTACTTTATCTATCCATGTACCTTCCTTTGCACCTGCAAGTACACCTAATCCAAAACCTACAATTCCAGATATTATCCAGGAAACCACCATAAGAGTTAATGATGCTGTGAATTTTTGTGCAATTACTTCAGTTACTGGCACCCTATAGATTAATGAAAAACCCATACTTCCAGATGCCAAAGTCTGAAGCCATCCCAATACTCTTTCACCTAGAGACAAATTTGTTCCCCAATATTCTCCCACGATAGCTAATTGTTCCTGACTGACAATTCTTTGTCCAAGATAAGCTTTTACAGGATCAATTGGAGATAATTGAACCATGATAAAACTGATTGCTGCAATAACAATTAATAAAATTAGTAATCTAATAGCTTTATATCCTAAAAATTTAGCTAATTTTTTATTGTTAATTTTAACCATCTCGTAATAAATTTTGTTTGAAAAAAAGAAATGAAAAATGATTTATTAAAAAATAAATCATTTATATTTAAAACCTATTTTGATGCTGTTGTATTAGCTGTTGTATTAATACGTTTCCAATCGTAGATGTTACCCCAGATATCTCCACCGTGTGGGTAAATGAGGTGAGTGCTGTTGGAAATGTCTAAGTCATCACTTACAAAGTAGGTGTAGTCAACAGTTCCAATCCATAAGTACGGATAGTTTGAAAGTGCTTTTTGAGCTGCTTGAGACCAAGTTGCATATGAACTGTTCACATCTTGAGCCATAGCTGAATCAATTAATGAATCTACTTCACTATCATTGAGTCCTTCAGAGTTGTCGTAACCTACGCAAGCAACTCTTGAGTCGTATTGATGTTCAATTTCAAATGGATCTGCTGAACCGAATCCCCATACTACTCCTTGACTGTATTTATTAGGGTCAATATCATCCCAACTTCCACCTTCAGGAGTAATTTCAATACCTATTTCTTTAGCTTGTTCAGCCACTGCTACAGCGATAGCTTGCCTTTCTGTTGCTTTTGCATTATAATAGACTGAAAATGCTGCTTTTGTACCATTTTTCTCTACGATTCCATCACCATCAGTATCGTTCCATCCAGCATCTGCAAGAACAGCTTTTGCTTCATCCACTTTACCATCTTCAAATGTGGAGTCGAATGCCCAAGGTAATTGACCAGCTACACCAGTGTATGAAATATTACCATATCCATTGAATGCACCTTCTAATAAGGATTGCCTATCAATACCAATGTTTAATGCTTCCCTTATAGCTGAATCTCCGGTTACGTTGTTACCAATACTGATGTTATCTTCACTCATTTTACCTTCATTCATTTGTGTTGGTAATGAGATTCCACGTACATCAATAGAATCGAAATATTCCATGTGGTAACCTTTAACTGTTTCATTTGCGTAAGCTAATTGTACTTCAGCAATATCTACATCACCGTTTTTAACTGCTGCAAACGCTGCATCTGGATCAAGGAACAAGTTGGTTATTTTTTCAAAGTAAGGTTCTTGTCCGTAGTAATCAGGATTTTTCTCCAATATGAATTGTTGACCTTTATCCCATTGAGCTAATTTATATGGTCCGGAACCGATTGGGTTTTGGCCATATGTTTCATTATTATAATTAGCTTCAGGAACAATACCCACATCAGTCAATTTGTTAATGAATGTTGAATCTGATTTATTAAGGGTGAATACTACTTTGTTTCCATCCGCTTTAGCTTCATTCATGGAATTTAAATCTGCACCTTCACCTAATTCTTTAGCTGTATTATAGGAGAATGCTACATCACCTGCAGTTAATTTAGATCCGTCAGTGAAGTTTACATCATCACGTATTTCTACTGTATATGTTTTATAGTCATCAGAAATAGTGTAATTTGTTGCCAAGTCATTTACAAAATTATTGTCCTTATCTCTTTTAAGAATTGTACTTTGTATAAGAGGTTCTGTTCCAGAATCATGGTATCCCCAACCGTGCATTGGGTCAAAACCATATTGCGGTTCTTCACCGTGAGCGGCCACACAAGCTACCAATTCATTAGGAGCGTGTTCAGTGCTTCCTCCGCCCAAAGCAAATGCAGCTATACCGACTATTGCAATAACCGCTACAACTGCTCCGATAATATATTTAGTTTCCATATTGTTTTCCTCATCAATTAATTAATTTTAAATTAAAAATCTAAAGTAACATCCCCCCTAGTATTACAACAATATAATAAAATATTATAAGAGTAATACATATTTATAAAAAGATATTACATTTAATAATTATAAATTAAAAAGTATTTAAATATTACTACCAAATCAATATTGGCTCTATTAAAATGTTAGTTGATTCATTTTACAACCATCAATTCTGAATATAACTTATCCTAATTTTTTTAGAAAATCAAATAAAAACTGAAAACAGCAGAAGATAAAATTTGCATAAAAAATATTACAGTCAAAAAAATAATAACAAGGAGGAAGTTTGAAGTAATAGGAGGAGAGGCAAGTTTAATTAGATAGGCGTATATTGGCAGTATTAAATTAATTAAAAATCATTACTCCAAACTTTACTATATTATTGTATAAGAATCATAGTATAAATACTTTTTTATAAAAAAGTA
>JAZUAV010000049.1:0-19499 GCA_045638165.1 Methanobrevibacter sp. | reverse complement strand
TTAATAATATATTAAAATAAAATATAATAAAGATAGTTGATTATTGTTTTATTAAATGGTGATTTGATGGTAAAAATAGCTAAATTGGCCTTGGAAGACGGTACGGTTTTAAAAGGAGAAGGTTTCGGTTATGAAACCACTAAACTGGGGGAACTTGTTTTTTCAACAGGTATGGGTGGTTATACTGAATCATTAACTGACCCTTCATTTAAAGGAGAAATTTTGATGTCCACTTACCCATTAGAAGGAAATCATGGGGTAAGTGAGAAGTGGTATCAATCTGATAAGATTCAGGTTGAAGGTTTTGTCTGTCGTGAAGTTTGTCGTGAAGTTTCTAATTTCGGACCCCAAAAAACATTGGATGAATTCTTAAAAGAGTTTAAGACTCCGGGAATTAGTGGAATTGACACTCGTGATTTAACACTTAAAATTCGTGAAAGAGGTTCACTTAAAGCGGCAATTACTACAGAAGATGTTTCTGATGATAAATTGCTTGAAATGGCTCGTGCTCAACCTAGTATTGAGGAAATGGATGTTGTTCCTGAAGTATCCACTAAAGAGATTAAGATATTTAATGAAGATGCAGATAAAAAAGTTGCATTGATAGATTGTGGTGTCAAAAGGAACATTATTAACTCATTTTTAGAAAGGGATATTGGAGTTATTTTATTCCCTTATGATACTGATTATAAAACTGTCTTGGATTATTCTCCAAACGGATTGATGATTACATCTGGACCTGGAAACCCTGACAGGGTAACAGAAACTATTGAAACCATGAAAAAATTATCAAACAGGTTGCCAATATTTGGAATCTGTATGGGCCAACAATTGATTGCTAAATCTTTTGGAGCTCGGTCTTACAAAATGAAATTTGGACATAGGGGTGAAAATCAGCCAGTTAAAGATTTAAACACTGGAAAAGTATTTATCACATCACAAAATCACGGCTTTACAATTGATAAAGAGTCTTTAAAAGAAACTGATTTAGTTTTAACTCAAGTTAACTTAAATGATGGAACTCCTGAAGGTATTTCACATAAGGAATTACCTTTGCATTGTATACAGTACCACCCTGAAGCAGGCCCTGGTCCAAATGATACAAGAAGTATTTTTGATGAATTTAATCAAATGATGGATGATTATTAGGAAGGTTACCAGTTTATAAAAAAATTTAATGAGGATTACATATGCCAGTTGATAAAGATATTAAAAAAGTATTAATTATTGGTTCTGGACCTATTCAAATCGGACAAGCCGCTGAGTTCGATTATTCAGGATCACAAGCATGTAAATCACTAAGAGAAGAGGGAATTGAAACAGTACTCGTTAATAGTAATCCTGCTACAATCCAAACTGATATGGGTATGGCAGATACTGTTTATACAGAACCATTAACTCCGGAAGTTGTTGCAAAAATCATAAAAGAAGAAGAAGTCGATGCAATTTTACCAACAATGGGCGGACAAACAGGATTAAACATTGCAACAGGCCTTGGGGATTTAGGTTTGCTTGAAGGAATTAAAGTTTTAGGATCAGATGTTCAAACAATTAAAGATGTTGAAGACAGGGATTTATTTGCAAATCTTATGGAAGAAATTGGTGAGCAAATTCCAAAATGTCAGGCTGTTGAAAGTGTTGATGCTGCACTTGAAGCCGTAAAAGATATAGGTTATCCTGTTATTGTAAGGCCGGCTTTTACATTAGGTGGAACTGGTGGGGGAATCGCCCACAATGAAGAAGAATTAATCGAAATTGCAAACCATGGTTTGGATATGAGTTTCATTAATCAAGTTCTTATTGATGAATCTGTTTTAGGTTGGAAAGAAATAGAATTTGAAGTAATGAGAGATAAAGAAGATACCTGTATTATTGTATGTACTATGGAAAACATAGACCCGATGGGTATACACACAGGGGACAGTGTTGTTGTAGCCCCTATTCAGAATCTATGTGATGAAACCATTCAAAAAATGCGTGATGCATCCATTAAAATTATAAGAGCGCTCGGAATTCGCGGAGGATGTAATATTCAATTTGCACTTAACCCAGAAACCGATGAATATAAAGTAATTGAGGTAAACCCTCGTGTTTCAAGAAGTAGTGCACTTGCATCCAAAGCAACAGGTTATCCAATTGCAAAAATCTCATCAAAAGTAGCTTTAGGTTTAACTTTGGATGAAATTAAAAACGACATTACAAAAGAAACTCCTGCTTCTTTTGAACCGGCTATTGATTATGTAGTTATTAAAATCCCAAGATGGCCATTTGATAAATTTAAAGGAATCGGCCGTGAAGTTGGAGTTCAGATGAAAGCAACAGGTGAGGTAATGGCTATTGGAAGAACTTTCGAAGAAGCCTTCCAAAAGGCATTAAGATCACTTGACATGGGCTTTGATGGATTTGAATATGTCGAATACACTGAAGAAGATTTGGCAAACCCAACAGATTTAATTTACTTCCAGATTTATTCAGCTATTAAAGATGGAATGGATATTGATAAAATCAGGGAACTAACTAATATTGATAATTTCTTCTTATATAAAATCAGAAACATCGTAAACTTTGAAAATGATGTCACTGCTGAAAAATTAAATGATGAAGCATATCTAAGGAAAGCAAAACAAATCGGTTGTTCTAATAAAAGATTGGCGGATTTATCCGGTCAAACTGAAGAATATATTAGAAACTTGCTTTCAAGATACAACATCCAACAATCATATAAAATGGTAGATACTTGTGCTGCCGAATTTGAAGCAAAAACTCCATATTATTACAGCAGTTATGACACTGGAAACGAATTGGTGTCCACCACTAAGAAAAAAGTTGTTATTCTTGGTGCGGGGCCTATTAGAATCGGTCAGGGTATTGAGTTTGATTACTGTTGTGTACATTCATCTCTTGCATTAAAGGAAGACGGAATCGAAACTATTCTAATCAACAACAACCCGGAAACTGTAAGTACCGATTATGACATTTCCGATAAATTGTTCTTTGAACCACTCACATTTGAAGATGTGATGGGTGTAATTGACCAAGAAAAACCGGATGGGGTCATTGTTCAGTTTGGTGGTCAGACATCTATTAACTTAGCTGTTCCTTTAGCCAATGCAGGTGTTAAAATTTTAGGAACTCCTTATGAAAGTATTGATAGGGTAGAAGACAGAGAATTATTTGCAGAACTTTTAGAGAAATTACATATTCATCAAGCACCATATGGTACTGCTAATTCTTTTGACGAAGCAAAAGAGATTGCTGAGAGAATTACATTCCCAGTGCTTGTTCGTCCATCTTATGTTATTGGTGGAAGGGCAATGGAAATTGTTTATGATAACCATGAACTTGAAGAATATATGAGAGAAGCTGTTAAAGTCTCACCAGAACATCCTATTTTGGTGGATAAATTTTTAGAAGATGCAATTGAGCTTGATGTGGATATCCTATGTGATGGTGAAGACGTATTCATTGCAGGAATCATGGAGCACATTGAAGAAGCTGGTGTTCACTCTGGAGATTCTGCATGTGTAATACCTCCTCAGACTATTCCAGAACATATTTTGGATACAATTCGTGAAAACTCCACTAAATTAGCTTTAGAACTTGATGTTAAAGGTTTGATGAACATTCAATATGCCGTTAAGCTTGATGAGGAAATGGTTTACATCATTGAGGCTAACCCTCGTGCAAGTAGAACAGTTCCATTTGTAAGTAAGGCTATTGGTGTACCTTTGGCTAAAGTTGCTACATGGATTATGAATGGTGCTAAATTGAAAGACTTCGATTTAACCAAAGAAATTAAAATTGACCATGTGGCTGTAAAAGAATCTGTATTCCCATTCTTGAAACTTCCAGAATCAGATACAGTTTTAGGTCCTGAAATGAAATCCACCGGTGAAAGTATAGGTATAGATGAAAGTTATGGTATGGCATTTTACAAATCTCAACTTTCCGCGGGAATGGATTTGCCGAAAGAAGGTAAAATATTCATAAGTGTCAAAGAACAAGACAAAAAGAAAATCAGGCCTATTGCTGAAAAGGCTACTACATTAGGTTTCAATCTTGTTGCAACTAGCGGCACTGCTGATGCTACCGGTTTAGATTCTGTTGAAAAAATCAAAAAAGTATCACAAGGTTCTCCTAATATTAGGGAAGCAATTCTAAACAAGGAAATTGATTTGATTATTAACACTTCTGAAGGCAAGCAATCTGCAAAAGACGGTTACATTATTAGACGTCTAGCTATTGAGTTAGGTATTCCTTATGTTACTACATTAGCAGGTGCAAGAGCAGCTTTAAATGCTATTCAGGCTGTACAAAATCATGAAATTAATGTAAAATCTTTAAATAGATATATTGATGGAGATTAATTTCTCTATCCTTTTTTTAACTATTATACAAGTATTCTTTAATGTTGATTCCACATGAAGGGCATTCAACAGCATTAATGTCAAGTCTACTTTTACATCTAGGACAAAAGTTTAATTTAACTTTATACTTTTTGCTAGTGTCGATTTTAATGTTGACTTCAATTTTTTCGGTAATGTTGGTTTTCAGTACGCTTTTATCCCAATTGTTGTCCATTAGTAACTTTTTATAATAGAAGGCTTCAGTCATTGTATCATAATATCCGATAGTTTCTTCCCCTCTTTGAATGTAAAATTTACGGAGCTTATGGTCAAAGAGAATTTCACCTTCCCTTTCTTTTTTGTTTATTTTTGTTCCTTTAATACGGCCTTTAGGTCTTTTTTCAGGAAATGGGGGCAATTCCATGTGTTCGTACTTGTTTTCAAGGTCACACTCAACTAGCAAGTCATAATCGAAGTTACAAAAAAACAGCGCATCCCTTTCATATAATGCATCAGACAATTTTCTAAACTCTCCATAATCTTTATTATTATGTTTAACTCTGTAAACATTTCCAGTTTTTACAATATTTCTGTAAAAATAACGTATTTCTTGAGAGTTAATAGAAATCATCCCCTATTAGAATAAAAAAGATGGTCGTCATTAAATCAATATTTGATAAAAAAATGAAATGACTGTTAATATCTAATATTGAAATTCGATTTAATATAGTTAATTGATGATAAAATATATTAATAAAAAAAATTAGACTTTCCTTTAATGTTCACAATAGCTAATGGAATCATATTGAAAGGCCAGGATTTAACCTTAAAAAAAGAGAATATCGTCGTTGATGAAGGTAGGATTATTGAAATAGCGAAAGAATCAAAAGAGGGCAAGATTATTGATGTTGATGGTGCGGTAGTTTGTCCTTCATTTATTAATGGCCATATGCACATAGGCGATTCGATTATTAAAGATGAAGGTTATTCGTTGTCATTAAGCGAAATGGTAAAGCCGCCCAATGGTGTAAAGCATAAGGCATTGGCTAATGCTTGTGATGATGAAATCATTAGCGCCATGAAAGAAACCATGTGGGAAATGGTTGAAAGCGGAACCACTCATTTCATTGATTATCGGGAAGGTGGAATTAAAGGAGTTAAACTATTGAAAAAAGCTTCAAGGGATATTCCGATTAAGCCTATTATTCTTGGGCGTGATGACAGTTTTTATGGTGATGATCCTGACTTGAAAAAAGTTAGAATAGCTATTAGAAAACTTTTGAAGATGGCTGATGGAATCGCTCCGAGCGGTTTTGGTGAAATCACTGATGAAGTTGCAAACTTAATAGTTGAAGAATGTAACAGGTGCGGCAAGATTTCATCAATTCATGTTGGCGAGTCTGAAGATAACCAATTGGAATCTTTAGATAAATTCAATAAAACGGAAATAGGTAGGGGGATTAATTCTAAATTTAATCAGTTAGTTCATCTAACAAATCCGAAAAATGATGATCTTGATTTAGTTTCAAAATCAAATCAGAATGTTGTAGTCTGCCCTAGGGCTAATGCAACTTTAAATGTTGGAATAACTCCATTAAATAGAATGCTTGATTTAGGTATCAAACCATTAATTGGCACTGACAACGTAATGATTAACTCTCCAAACATGTTTAGAGAGCTGGAATTTACATTAAAGATCATGTCCGTTTATTATAATGATTATATCAATCCTAAAGATTTGCTAAAAATGGCAACAACTAATGTTTGCGATAATAAAATTAACACCCTTGTTAAGAAATCAACCATTGATGTTGGCAATGATGCCGAGTTCATAGTGTCAAATTATTTTTCTAAAAATCCTTATTTAAATATAATAAATCGCTGTGAATCGAAAAATATATTATATAGGATTAATAAAAAAGTTAATGTATAATATCATAGATGCTTATCTATTATATTATGGGGATGTCAATAATGTATAAAAAGATTTTAGTCCCTACTGATGGGTCAGAATTTGCTAAAAAGGCACAAAAACATGCACTATTTATAGCTAAAGTTAGTGGTGCTCAAATAGTTGCTGTAAGTGTCACTGAAAACAATTTCGTTAATGGACTCTCATTAGATGATGAAATTTATCAGTTAAATCAAATTTTGAATGACAGATCTGAGGAAAACCTCAAAGAATTTGATAAACTAAATGAGGATGGAGTTGAAGTAACTCACATCATCAAAGAAGGTTCTCCCGCTAAAGCGATTTTAGAAGTGGCAAATGAAGAAAATATTGATTTAATTGTTATGGGAAGTTCAGGTAAATCTGGCTTTGATAGATTTATTATGGGTAGTGTTGCAGATAAGGTTGTAAACTCTGCAAAATGCGCAGTACTTGTGGTGCATTAGTTATCTACCTTTTTGTTTAATATTATTATTATATTGGGTGTTTTTATGTTAGTCAAAAGAACCATGTCTAAAAATGTAGTAAGTGTTTCTGTACCTGGAAACAGAGAAAAAGTTTTAGACTTAATGAGAAAAGAAGATAAAGCAGTACTTCCAGTAGTAAAAGAAGACACTGATATATTAGTGGGTGTTATTACACGTTCAGATTTAATTAATAATCCTGATGAAGAACAAATTGCTATGTTGATGAGCAGAAATTTGGTCACTGTCAGTCCTGACGATGATGTAACTGATGCTGCACGTACAATGATTGAAAATAATGTTAGAAGAGTTCCTGTCATTAATGATGATGGAGAATTAGTAGGAATTATCACTTCTTTTGATTTGGTATCTAAAGCTTTAACTAAAGTTGAAATTGATGATGCTGTTGAAAATTATATGATTACTACTGTTCCAACAACTTGGGAAAAAGCTCCATTAAATGTTGCTTTTGAAACCATGAACCAATTTGGATTAAAATCAGTATTAGCTTTAGATGATGATGCTAAATTATCTGGTATTTTAACCGAAACTGATTTCATTTCTGAAATTGAAATTATCTCTGAGAGAAGCGAGCACAGTTCCACTGTTGGTACTGAAGGCGACAAATGGTCTTGGGACAGTACATCTGTTTTATACATTGAGAAAAATCACTTAAAATTCACTGATAAAGTTGTCGCTGATGTTGCAATAGGCAATGTTGAAGTGGCTAACTCAAAAACTAAAGTTACAGACTGTGCTAAAAAAATGAAATCCCTAAACATTGAACAAATTCCTGTTATTGGTGTTGAAGGGGATTTAGTAGGACTTGTTAGAGCAAGTGATTTGATTAAAGCATTAGTTGAATAATTGGGATATAATGGCTGTTAGTCCAGTTTTAGTAGTTAAAGTTAGCGATAGTGTTGTTAGTGTTCGTGCAAGATTGTATGATGATTTTGCAGAACACGAAATTATTCTTAACTCAGTAATTACATATTGGTGGGCTAATAATTTGCCTCCTGCTAAAAAATTTTTGGAGCTTTTTGATTCAGTTATCAAGAGAACCATTAATGAGATAATGCCTCATAAAATCCTAAATTTGAAGTATGAGGTTAAAGCTAATCAATCTTTGGATGATGCATCCGAGCTTGAGATTAATCTGATTAGCATTGATGCCGATGGTGTTGGATTTAAAATTGATGGGGATTATATTTCATTAAAAGGACTTCAGAAAGTTAGTGATGATTTCGAATCAAAAGAGGTTTCTCTCACTTTTGATCAATGTATTGAAACTCCGGATATTGTATTAAAAAAATATAATGAGATGAAAAACTGATTTTTTTGGAGTTCGGTAATGGCTTCAAGGTGGTCATGACTGACCTATCAAAATTCTCATTATTTCTTTAATTTAATAATGGTTTTTTATAAGAATTCTCATTTTAATTCATCGTTATTTTATCCAAATTTGTTGGTGTTAATTATTTTATAAATATTATTTGCTACCGTATCATTCTACAATATTTTTAATATGTTTGAGCAAATCTTTCGCATCTTCTTTTTTAATGTCTTTAGATTCTCTAATGAAATTAATCAAATCATCTTTTTTGCTGTTATCTAAATCTGATTCACTTAATGTCTGAGCATAATTTCTTTTTGGATAATAGGTTTTTTTCGCAACACTCAACAGTTCATCCTTTTCTTTTTCAGTTATGATATGTTCGGATACGGCATTTTCAAAAACATATTTCATGTTAATTAGGGGTTCTGAAAGTGCTTGCAAGGTTTCACTATCAAGCATTACAGCAACATCGTCATCGGATTCGACTTCGCCTGATGTATACTGATTATAAACATAACCTATTCCAGTCATCCCCAATGTATCCAGTTCGGAAGCTCTTAATGCGCCCATGCTTGAAGATCCAAATACTTTAATCCCAGAATTTATTGCATTAAGTATTTCTTTATGGCCCACAGCAGAGTTTTGATGAAAAACACCATCGATTATTCCAATAATGTCGGGATGTTCTTTTAGGGCTAGACTCAAATCTCCCCTCTGTATTGGCCTTTTATAAATTACTTCAACATCTTTTGTGGTGTCCAATATTTCACGCGCTTCATCGAAAGGAATTGATAATCCTGCATAAATTATAATTTTAACCATATTAATCAAACTTTTAAGAATCTATATCCTGCTCTGCTCGGGTCAATTGTGTAGACTTCCATTTCTGGGATGACAACACGTACGACGCTAACGTCCAGTTCAGGCCTAGTTAAATCAACATATAATATTTTTTCAATATTATTAGCCATTAATTCATCTTTAACGATTTCAATATCTTTGGTAATGGAAGAAGTACTTTTATTTTCGATATCTGAAAGCTTAATTTGATTTTCTTCATCTTTAAAGTAGAATTTATTAATTCTTTTCATTCGCTCATAACCTGCTTCACGAGCAAAATCGGCCCTCACAGTGTCTTCACGAGCTCCATTAATTTGTGTTGCTCTACTTTGGGCCACTTCGGTAAGCGCTCTTAAAACAGCAACTTCCGGGTCCAGATGGGTTCCCATTCCTAAAGTTAAAAGTCCCGCATCTTTTGTAATTGTATCATCAGCGGATGCAGCAATTGTTGGAATTTTGATGTCTGCAGTAAAGTCCATTAATTTAATTTTAATGCCTTCGCTTTCGAATTTATTGATGATGTCAAGTATACTTTCACTTTCAATACTTTCAAGGTCAATTTGAGCATAATTCTTATGGGTTAACTCAAAAATACTCCATGCATCCCTTTCAATGACTTCCAGCATTCCATGCAGTATTGCTTCCTCAAGGATATTCCCTGATGCAAGACCATTTGTATTGGATTTGAATAAACTTTGGACATTATTCTCATGAGTATAAGGGTGGAAAATAGCATTTGTCGGAATGTAATATTCATTTCCAGAAATGATATCTTTAGATTTGCTCCACTCTAAGCTTAAATCATTCATTTCCTGTTTTTCGAATTCTTTTGGTAAATTTAAGCTTTTAGGGTCAATATATTCTCCATATTTGCTTATTTCATCTAAAGTGGCAATTACAGTTTCATCACAGTCTTGTCTTTCGGCGGAATATCTCTCAAAACCTTCCATCATCGCTGATGCTTTAGCATGATCTTTGGAAATCCCTTTCCCACCATAAATGCTGACTGCACCATCTTCAGCCGTAGGCCTAATTGCAGTGTATATCGGAAGACCAATTCTATCCAAATCGGTAATGTCTGCAATACGAGTTATTCCGGCAATCTTTAGTTTGTCTTGATTTATTTCAATAGTTCTGCTTGGAGCTATTACTCTATGTGTCCCTTTAAAGTATGTAATTTCTTCACTCATTTTCTAAAATCCTATAATTAATCTAACTATGCTTTCAACACCCATTGTCATTGATAAGAAAGTCATTACTCCTGCGACAGCTATTGTGACAATCCAAATTCCAATATTCCATCGCAATACTTTAGATCCATCCAGGTTTCCAATAGGTAACAAATTAAACACGGCTAAAAAGCTATTGATTGAATAACCAAGTGAACATACAATAAATATTATTAATGAAATTTCTGAAGTAAATGCGGATTTATAAACTGCTGCAGCAACAACTAAAAAAATCAATGCCAACACAATATTCACAATAGGTCCTGCAATTGAGATTTTTCCGTTTATCTCTTCAGTGATGTAGTTTGCATAGGTATAAACTGCACCAGGTGCTGCAAATACGAATCCAAAAAATGATGTAACAAGTGCAAATAATAATCCTTGTGGCCATAATTTGAATTCTGCCCAGTATCCATACTTCATTGAGACAAATTTGTGTCCAAGTTCATGCAATATAAAACCAAGACCCACACCAACCATAATCATGGGGAGCATGTTCATTAAAGCTGATACGTTTCTGCCGGTATTTGCAATTCCAAAACATAGGGAAATAACGAAAAATGCAATAAGTAAATCTCTTATTTCACTGCTTGTAAATTTAATCATAATGTTAAAGTATCTAATTTTATATATAAAGTTTTTTCTAATATTAACTATGGATGTTCATGTAAACAATATTTTAAAAGATTTAGAAAACGATGATATTCAAGCTTATTTACTTACTCAATTTACAAATATTGAATATATCTCTAATTATAAACCGACCAGTTTTGCTTTTTGCATAATAAAAGATGAACCTATTATTTATGCTTCAAAAATGGATATGGAAATAGCTAGTAAAAATTCAACCATTGATGTTAAAGAATTTGAATCATTTGATGCAATGATTGGGGATTTAAAGAAGGAAGGAATTAAAAGTTTTGCTATTGAACCAGAACTTGTTTTCAGCACATATGAGAAGTTTAGGGATGATTTTTCAATTGAATCCAAGACCTATGTTAACAAACAACGAATGATTAAAACTTCCAATGAGATTAAAAACATAGAAAAAGCAACTCAAATAGCTCAAAAATCATTTTTAGAGTTGGATGTATTAAATAGGGGCGATTCAGAAAGTGCTGTTGCATTTGATTTGGTAAAATTGATGATTGAGAATGGGGCTAGTAAAGAATCATTTGACACGATTGTTACAAGCGGCACCAGTTCAAGCCTTCCCCATGCCGTTCCAGAGCATAAGGTATTGGACCAACCCATTTTGATTGATTGGGGTGCGATTTATAATGGATATTGTTCTGATAATACTCGAACAATGGTCTATACAGAGTTTCAGCATGAAATTTGGGACATTGTGGCGGAAGCACATGACAAAGCCATTAAAGCTATTAAACCCGGTCTTAAATGCTGTGAAGTTGATAAAGTAGCTCGAGATATCATTTCGGATTATGGGTATGGAGATAAATTCATACACTCAACAGGCCATAGTTTAGGTCTTGATATTCATGAAACTCCAGGTTTTTCCGTTCGTGATGAAACTATTATTGAAAGGGGGATGGTTATAACAGTAGAGCCGGGAATTTATTTGGAAGGAAAATTTGGAGTTCGTTTAGAGGATACTGTTTCAATAGATAAACGAGCTAATGTAATTGGCGATTTGCCGTTAAAAATTGATTAATAGGGTTTAATAAAAAAAGTTAAAAAAGTTTATGTGAATAAACTTTTTTTAATCCAGTTCATTAATAGCTGTTCCTTTAGTTTCAGGGAATACCCAAATCCAAATACCAACAAGTAAAGCAAATATTGCAGCAATAGCTATACCATAACTTAAATCAAAGTATGTTGCAACAAGAGTTATTATCACTGGAGTGACAAATTGCGCCCCACGTGCAAGATTAAATACCGTTCCAACACCTGTATTCCGTATTTTTGTAGGGAATAATTCTGAGAATAATGCGCCGAATCCTCCGAAGTATCCTGTTCCGAAACCTGTTAAAAACATGAATACGAATATCAAGTCAGGGATTTTTTCAACTTGATTCCAGCAAAGGGTTATCATTGATATTCCTAAAGCCATGATAAAACTGTATATCGTAAATGCAGGACGTCTTCCAAGCTTCTCTGCTACAAAACCGAATGTTGTGTAACCTATAAAATCTCCACATTGGATTAATATTATTCCGAAGGTGGTGCCGAGTAATGCTAAACCTCTCTCTTTTTCAAGGTAAGTTGGTAACCATGAATATGTAAACCAATATGCAGACATACCGAATATGCACAATACTAAAGATATGATAAATATTTTTCTGTGTTCTTTTGTAAATAATTGTTTAAACTCTTGGAAAATGCTTTTATTTACATATTGATCTTTATTTTGAATCCAAACATCAGATTCTTTAAGATTTTTCCTTATGAAAACAACAGTAAGTGCCGGAAGTATTGAAATTAGGAATGTTACTCTCCAACCGACAATAGGGGTTATTACGCCTCCAACTATTGAAGCTAAAATTACTCCAACTGGCGCTCCGGATTGCATAAACGCCCCAAATTTAGCTCTTAACTTGTCCGGAAATGTCTCATTGATGTAAGTTTGGCCTGTGGCCCATTCTCCACCAACACCCAAACCTGTGATAAATCGGAATATTAATAGTGAATAGAACGACCATGAAAAAGCACATAATAACGTTCCTATGGAGTATATAATTATTGTCCATTGCAGTACTTTCTTACGACCATACTTGTCACCTAATGCTCCAAAGATGATTCCACCCAAACCAGTAGCAAACAAGGATAATCCTAAACATAAGGAAAGCATTTCTGCATTAATATTCAAACTAGCTTGAAGTTGGGATGTTAAAAATGTAAATAGCATTAAATCATAGAAGTCAAAAACCCAACCTGCCCAGCTTAAACCAAAAATCTTATAATGGTCTTTATTTAATTTGGTTTGTTCATTCATTAACATAATTTCAACAACCCGTTTAAATTTTTAAAAATTAATTAATCATCATATAATTTTAAGTAAAATATAATATATAATATTTTTTTTCAATTTTAATATTTTCATTGTTTTTAGTCGTAAAAAGAATATTAAAGATAATTAAAACGGGATATTATTTTTCTGAAGGTAAGCAAGTCACATTTCGATTACTGTAAAGAGTATTTTTTAAGTTAATTTTATTAATTATTAGAAAGATATATTTATTTAAAGTTTTGAGTAGTTATATAAGGTAAAAGTGGCCTTAAATGAATGTTTTAACCTAATCTAAAGAGGAACAATGATATTGTTAAGTTTTGATATTGAAGAGTTTGATTTGCCTCGTGAGCAGGGGGTAGATTATTCGTTAGAAGAAGGCATTAAAGTGTCTGTAGAAGGTACAAACCGTATTTTAGATGTTTTAAAGTTAAATGATGTGTGTGCCACATTCTTTTGTACTAGTAACTTTGCTGAAAATGCTCCTGATGTGATGCAACGCATCATGCAGGAGGGTCATGAGGTGGCTTGTCATGGTGTGGATCATTGGCAGCCGAAGGAAACAGACTTCATTCAATCAAAGGAGATTGTGGAGAAGATTACCGGGATTACTGTAACAGGTTACAGACAGCCTCGCATGTTTCCTGTTGTAGAATCTGAAATCAAGCGGGCAGGTTATCGTTATAATTCATCACTTAATCCCGCATTTATTCCTGGTCGATACATGCACTTGACAACTCCCCGTACATGGTTTATGAAAGATGGGGTGATGCAGATTCCTGCCTCAGTGACGCCGTGGATACGATTCCCTCTATTCTGGTTGTCATTGCATAACCTGCCTGAATGGATATACCATAGGTTGGTTCGCCGTGTGCTTAATCATGATGGCTATTTTGTAACTTATTTCCATCCCTGGGAGTTTTATGAACTTAAAAAGCATCCTGAGTTTAAAGTTCCATTCATTATCCGTAACCACAGTGGGATGCAGATGGTTGAGCGATTAGACAATCTTGTAAAGATGTTAAAAAGCAAGGGTCACAAGTTTATCACTTATAATGAGTTTGTTAATATTTATAGTCAAACAAAAACGTCCGATGTTGATTGAATGCCAATAAGGTTCACAAGATTATTTGAGGAATATGATGGAAAAATTATCGGTTAAAAATTTTGTCTTGAAATATTATCCGTTTATTTTATTTTTTGTGTTGATGCTAGCAATGCATTTGGTAATGGGAGTAAACGGTGATGACATTAAATATGCTAAAGTCTTATCTAATCAGACATTAGTTGATTATATCAATTATAGATATCATAACTGGTCCAGCAGGTTGGTGATAGAAAGCATTTTGGTCGTTCTTGTTCGTCAAAACATGATTTTATGGGAAATTTTTGACTGTGTTTTATACACTTTTGCAGTGTATTATGCAATAAAACTTTTCAATCATAAAGATTCAAAACATATTGCATTTTTGGGAGTTCTACTATTTCTGATGTATCCATTCCATGAAATGGCGTCTGCTGGATGGATGGCAACAACTCTAAATTACCTGTGGTGTTTTGCACTTGCCATGATTTCATCGATTCCACTAATCAATTTATTATATGGCAAAAAAACTAATGTCTTGGTTTATGTTATTTCAATATTGGCATTGATTTTCGCTGTTAATCAGGAACAAAGCTGTGCTTTAATTTTCGGATTGAATTTTATATTCTTGGCAAATAATCTTATTAAAAAAGAAAAGTTAAACAAATACAATATTTTAGTTGTCTTAGTTTCTTTTGCTTCTTTAATATTTATTCTTACATGCCCTGGGAATTCAATAAGATATGCAACGGAGGTTAGCTATTGGTATCCTCAATTCGCAAATTACGGAATTTTGGAAAAAATTTATTTAGGAATTATTCCAACATTTGCACTTCTTTTAGAAGAGAAAATCATATTTCCTCTCTTTTATCTAATTTTAACTTTGGCTACAGTAACAAAAGTTGAAAATAAGAATGTTAAATATATTTTGTATTTAAATATCTTCTTTATCTTATTTTTAGTTGTCTTTAAGACACTATTGGATATTTCAACTTTAGGAACAACATTGAATTCAGCCACTCTTTCTCATCTCACAAATCCTTTCGGAACAATTGTAAATCTGATTCCTCCTTTAAAAAATGCTCTTGTTGTGATGAGTTATGAGACAATATCTGGCATTAATGTTTTAACAATAGTGATTGCTCTTTACTTATTGATTAGCAGTTGTTTGATGTTAATTAAAGTATTTGACGGTTTTGAAGGTTTAATTTTATTCATAGCTGGATTTATGAGTAAATTCATTACTGCTTTTTCGCCAACAGTGTTTGTTTCAGGCCCGAGAACATTAATGTTTTTTTATTTTATATTGATAATGCTAATATTGATGTTGATCGTAAAGTTATTTGATGAGGATAAAATAAACTCCAAATGGGATAAGTGGATGACTAGATCATTCATTGTTTTAGCAGGACTCAATTATTTCTTTGTATTTGCAATTGTTTTTGTTAAATATGGTTTGTTTAGCTAATTTTAAATAATATTTTTATTAAATATACCAATATGTATGAAAAAAGGGATTTGATAGGCATATTATTCTTTGGAGTTGCAATTTTGATATTGCTTCATATGTTCATCTCTCCGTTAACAAATATAATCATTAATGTTGATGAATATTGGACTTATTCTTTGGTAAATCTCCCATTCCTTGATGGAATGAAGGTAGTAATTCATGATGTTCATCCGCCGTTATATTATTGGATATTGTATCTATTAACTCCCTTTGGTTTGAATAATCTTTATCTTTTAAAAATAGCATCAATAGTTCCATATATTCTTATAATGGCAGTTTCTGCAACTAAAATTCAAAAAGATTATGGGTGGTTAACTGCAGGATTATTTGTCTTTTGTTTGGGTGTTATGAGTGATTTTTATGTTGAGTTTTTAACAATTAGGATGTATTCTTGGGGATTATTTTTCGTTTTGATGGCATTTATTTACTATAATGAAGTCGTAACTCATTGGGATAAGAAATCATGGGTATTATTAACATTGTTCACACTCTTATCTGCTTACACGCAATATTTTTTCGCCATTACATGTGGATTGATGTATTTGCTAATTTTATATGAGATATTAAAAAACAACAAAGATAAAATAAGGCAATTTAAAAAATCCGTTTTGGCATTGATTATTTTATATGCTCCTTGGGCAATTGTTTTTGTTTACCAGCTTAAAACTAAAGCGGGAGGATATCATGAGGGTTTCGAATTGGTTAACAGCATACATTATATTACCGCTTTTGCAATTAAAAGTGAAAATTTTCTGCCGGAAATGATTGTTTTTAAAGTTATTGCAATTGTATTTTTAATTTTTATTTTGATATTGATTTATCGGGAAAAAGATAAATTTGCTGGTGCGGGTGTATTCTTAATGTATGCAACAATCGCGTTTGGTATTATCTCTTTGATGTTTTCATTTGAAAATACTATGAGAATGAGATATTTGATTCCTGTGTTTGGGATATTCTGGCTTTCAGCTTCAATTGTAATTGGCAAAATTAAAAACAATAAGGTTTTAGTAGTTGCACTTATTTTGGTAATGATTCTGGCCGGTGCAAGTTTAGCAATAACAAATGAGGATGTCAATTCCAGATTGGCATTTAATGATAAGAAAGCTAATTTTTTAGATAGTATTAACAATAACGATAGTGTAATTGTTTATAATTCTGATTATGGGTACAGAATCCTTCATAATGATTTAAACAAAACCAAACAGTATACGTTAGGAGATACTTACTTCTATGATGACGATGTTGAAGTTTGCGATAATTTAACTGAAATTTTAGATTCAAATTCCAATAAGGATGTCTATTTGGTTACCTGGAAAAATAAGGAAAGCAATAAGCAATATGAAGAAAACTATAATTTAACTCAAAAGTATAATGCTGGACATTATTCTTTTAATCTTGTAAAAAAATAATTAATTTAGAGTTTCAGTCGATTATTTGTTGATTTTACTTTAAATTAATCTTTAAAAACTATTAATTTTGAAAATACATAATTTAAGATTATCACTACGATTTGAACAATAATTTTTGATATTTCATCTCCAATCATTAAGATATCAATAAAGATATACATCAAAGCGGTGTCGATTGCACCTGAAAATATTCTTCCTCCAAAGAACAGTGACATTTCTTTTAGAATATCTGGACTTTTGCTTTCGAATACCCAAATTCTATTAGTAATATATGCAAATAATACTGATAAAAACCAAGCTATGATGTTTGAAATGAGATAATTAACACCCATTATGTTTTCAAAAAAGAAATAACTTATAAGATTGACAAAGAAAGTAAAAGCTCCAAAAACAACATATAAAACTAGTTCCCTATCTATTTTCATTTAATCACTCATCATCAATATTTGATTCTTTAACAATGAAAATTGGACGATTTTTAGTTTCAGCATAGGTTTTTTCTAAATATTTGCCTAAAATCCCAATGGATAATAATTGTATACCCCCTAAAAGTAGAATGGCACACATTATTGTTGCAAAACCTTGAACTGGATCAGAATAAAGTAAATTTTTAGCTATAATGAATAGCATGTAGATAAACGCAATAATCGAAAATATTACACCTAACAATGTGGATATGGATAATGGCAATGTTGTAAATGCGACAATTCCTTCTATGGAATATTTAAATAGTCCCCAAAAGGACCAAGTGGTTTCACCGGCAACTCTCTCAATATTTTCATAAGCAATCCATTTGATATTAAAACCAACCCACTGAAACAGACCCTTTGAAAATCGATTGTATTCAGGTAACTGCAAGACTGAATCAACAACCTGTCTTGTCATCACACGATAATCTGTTGCACCCTCTTCTAGATTCATCTTAGAAATTTTGTTAAATAATTTGTAAAATAAATGTGAGAAAAATGACTTAATCTTTGATTCGCCTTTTCTTGAGATTCTTCTTGCAGCGACAACATCATAATCTTCATGAGATATTGTTTCAATCATTTCTGGAAGTAAATCTGGTGGGTGTTGTAAATCAACATCCATAACACATATCAAATCTCCGGAAGCGTTTTTTAAACCTGCATAAATTGCAGATTCTTTACCAAAGTTCCTTGAAAAAGATATATATTTAACATTTGTATTTTCATTGGCTAGATTTTTAATCTCTTTTAGAGTATTGTCACTGGATCCATCATTAACGTATATGATTTCAAAATTATAATTTGATAGTACTTTTTGAATTTCTTTTAAAAAAATCCCAACTGATTCCTCTTCATTAAAACATGGAACAACAATACTCAATAAATCCATGCTATGATATTTATTAAACATATTATAAATATATGAAGGACACTTTTATGTGGATGAGATACTTTGGAAATAAGAGAGATTGAATTTTTTTAGTTCAGTTGGTTGTTTGGACAATCATGTTGATTTTGGATTTGTGTTTGGTTGATATGCTTGTTAAAAGCGATTGTTATATTGATAATTTTGGGGAAATTTTTGAGTTTTTTTTGAATGATGAAAAAATAGTTGATTATATTAATTGTATGTTTTAAGATGTTTATTTGAATAGAAAAAAGGGGGAGGTGTGGTGTTTTGGTTTTTTTCACCAGCACCTTTAGGGAAGGTTAATAAAAAAAATTATAAAATGTTTTATTTTTTTTTAGTTGTTTCTTCTTAGTATTGCGTAACCGCCGAGAACTATGCTGGCTCCTAATACGAGTAGGATTGGATTTCCTGTTGATAACATGCTGTGGGAGTTGGTTGCATTACCGGTTGTGTTTGCAACTACTGGAGCAGTATTATTAGTAGTGTTTGCAACAGTATGATTGGTTGCATTACCAGTTGTATTGCCAGTTGCGTTGCCAGTGCTGTTTAAAGGCACATTACCGGTTTGGTTTGTGATATGGGAAGTATTTCCAGAGTCTACAACTTGTTGACCGGCATCACCAGCAGCATTTCCTTCATTTACATAGTATTGACTTCCACTAACACCGTTAGCGTCTTCATAGTTAATTCCAGCATAACCACCATCATCAATTGAATCTGTAGCACAAACAACACCTGCAGATACAATTACACAAAATATTGCACATAATGTTAATAATTTAGTTTTAAGATCCATAATAACCACCTAATAAATTTAAATCGTAAAAGCGTTAATCTATTTCAAGATGTAACACTCCTTTGCACAACTAATTATATGAATAAGACCATATATAAAGTTTTTCGAATGTAAGTACTCACTTGCATCCTAAAACACAAAAAAACAAAACAAAAATCTTCTAATAATAAAATAACAAATTATAAA
>JAZUAV010000048.1:0-9135 GCA_045638165.1 Methanobrevibacter sp. | reverse complement strand
GGAGCCTGAGACTCCGGTTCAAATCCGGGCGGACCCATTTTCCCGCCTTAGCTCAATTTGGCAGAGCGTTGGACTGTAGATCCAAATGTTGCTGGTTCAAGTCCGGCAGGCGGGATTTCAATATTATTTATTTGAAATATTGTATCATTTTTTGAAAAATATTGTATTTTTCCGAAATGTTTATATATGATAAAATTTATAGTATTGATAGTGTATATTAATATGATGCTGTTTTAGTATTCCTTGCCCTGGTGGTGTAGGGGCTATCATGTGGGCCTGTCGAGCCCGCGACTCGGGTTCAAATCCCGGCCAGGGCGCTTCAAATACTAAATAGTTCGTGTATCTTATAGGCCTGTAGCTCAGTCTGGCAGAGCGCTTGGCTTTTAACCAAGCGGCCGCGGGTTCAATTCCCGTCAGGCCTGTTTCTAATTTTATATTTTAACTTTTCTATCTGGAGGAAAAAATTTGAAAATTGATATTCAAGACCATATGTTAGTACCAACTCACGAAATCATGACCGAAGAAGAAATTGCTGATGAATTCAGTGATGTTGAGTATGATTTTAAAGACCTTCCTAAGATTAGATCTCATGACCCTGTCGTTAAGGCTATTGGAGCTAAAGTAGGAGATGTTTTAAGAATTACTCGTGAAAGTCAAACTGCGGGTGTGTTTGTAACATATAGGATAGTAGAAGATTAGTATTATAATATAATTTTAGAGTAGTGAAATTTAATATAGTATAATTTCTGTGTTTTTTTCTTTTTTAGAAATTCATATAATAAATTTAACTTAGTTTGAGAGGAATTATCTTAAATTGGAGATAGTTATGAGTAAATTAAGAATAATGATTAAATGAATTAGTGTTTAGGTTTTATACCTACTGTTATTTATTTTTATTTAGTTAATTATTTTTATTGCGTATACGTAAATGCTGGAGGAAGTCCATGACAGAGAATAATTGGAAATTAGTTGATGCATTTTTCGATAAGTATGATTTAGTAGATCACCATATTAAATCATATAATGACTTTGTGAATAATAGGATTCAAAATATCATCGATATTACTGAGCCTATTACATTAGATGATGGAAAATACACTTTAAAAACTGGTAAAGTTCGTATTGAAAAACCATCTAATAAAGAAGCAGATGGGTCAAGCAGTATTATTGATCCTACTGAAGCAAGACTTAGAAATTTAAATTATTCTGCAGATATCTATCTTGAAATGGCATTGAATGAAGAAGGAGAAGAGAATCCTTTGGAAGAAGTATACATTGGTGAATTGCCGGTTATGCTTAAATCAGACATTTGTCATCTTAATGGTCTTACTGCGGAGGAATTAATTGAGAAACATGAAGACCCTCAAGATTTAGGAGGTTACTTTATTGTAAACGGTTCTGAAAGGGCTGTTGTTACAATGGAAGAAATTGCTCCAAACAAAATCATTCTTGAACGTTTGGATTCTGTTGAAGACAGGCATGCAAAAGCAGTAGTAACTTCAATTAAAAGTGGTTTTAGAGCAAGAATTACTTTAGAATATAAAAAACCACGTAAAAATGGTGTATTTTTAAGAATTTCTTTCCCATATCTTCCTGGAGAAATTCCATTAGTTATTTTATTAAGGGCTCTTGGACTGGCTACTGATGAAGAGATTATTACAGCAATTTCTGATGATAATAACTTCCAGATGATGATTGCGGACGATATTCAAGTTTCACTCGATGCTTTAAAACTTGATCAAAATGAAATGGATGGCATGACTCTTGAAGAAAGAAGGGAATACATGCAAACTGCCGCTATTAAATACATAGGTAACAGAGTAGCTAAAAACATGCCAACCGATTATCGTACTAAACGTGCAACTGATGTAATCAACCGTTATTTATTGCCTCACATGGGGACTGAACAAGAAAGATGTTATGACAAAGCTATTTACCTAGCTGAAATGACTGAAATGCTATTGGAAGTAATTGAACAAAAAAGAGAACCTCATGATAAGGACCATTATACTAATAAAAGACTCAGAGTTTCTGGAGATTTAATGGAAGATTTATTCAGAGTCGCTTTCACTAATTTAACTAGAGATATGAGTTATCAACTTGAAAGAAGCCTTTCTCGTGGTAAAGAACTTTCAATCAAACAGGCTGTTCGTAGTGATGTTTTAACTGAAAACATTAAGCATGCTATTGCTACCGGTAATTGGGTAGGTGGAAGAGCTGGTGTTAGTCAGTTATTGGATAGAACTAGTTATATGGGTACACTTTCTCACTTAAGACGTGTTGTATCTCCATTAACCAGAAGTCAACCTCACTTTGAAGCAAGAGATTTACATCCAACTCAATTTGGTAAAATATGTCCAAACGAAACTCCTGAAGGACCTAACTGTGGTTTGGTAAAGAATTTGGCTTTGATGTGTAATATTTCTGAAGGTTCTGATGAACAAGAAATTATAGATGTTATTGAAAGTATGGATGTATTAATTGAATAAGCTAAGGGGGAATTTTTTGCAAAAGTGTAAAATTTACATAAATGGTGAACTTCTCGGAGCTTGTGAAAATCCGGTTGAGTTTACTCAAGAAATGAGAGAAAAAAGAAGAAATGGCGAAATCTCTCATGAGATGAACATTACTTATTACGAAGACAATAATGAAATTTATATATTTAATGATCCCGGTAGGGCAAGAAGACCATTAATTATTGTTAAGGAAGGGGTTCCTCTTCTCAAAGAAGAACACTTAACTAAAGTAGCTAATGGTAAATTAAAATGGGATGATTTAATAGAAAATGGTCTCATTGAATATTTGGATGCTGAAGAAGAAGAAAATTCATACATTGCAATGTCTTTAGCAGAATTAAATGATGACCACACTCACTTGGAAATCGACCCTGCAACCATGCTAGGTATCTGTGCTGGAATTATTCCGTTCTCTGATCACAACTCTTCTCCAAGAAATACTATGGAAGCAGGGATGACAAAACAGGCTTTAGGATTATATGTTTCTAATTATGCATTACGTACCGATACTAGAGCACACTTATTACACCATCCTCAAACTCCTATCGTAAAAACACGTATTATCGATTCAACTAATTATGATTTAAGACCATCCGGTCAAAACTTTGTTGTAGCATTGATGTCTTATGAAGGATACAACATGGAAGACGCAATGGTCATCAACAAAGGAGCTTTAGAAAGAGGTTTAGCTAGATCTTCATTCTTCAGAGCTTATGATACTTCAGAAAAAAGGTACGCTGGTGGGCAAGTTGACAAATTTGAAGTGCCTGATAAAAATATTAAAGGATACAGGTCTGAAGAATCCTACAGAAACTTGGATGATGACGGTGTTGTTAATCCGGAATCTGTGGTTAAGTCCGGTGATGTGTTAATTGGAAAAACTTCACCACCAAGATTTTTAGAAGAAGACTTCGGTACTGTTGCTGATAGAAGAAGAGAAACTTCCGTTACTGTAAGACATGGTGAAAAAGGTATTGTCGATGCTGTTCTTTTATCTGAAACAGTTGAAGGTTCAAGACTGGCAAAAATCAGAGTAAGGGATACCAGACAACCTGAATTTGGTGATAAATTTGCATCAAGACACGGTCAGAAAGGGGTTGTTGGTTTAATTTTATCTCCTGAAGACATACCATTCACAGAATTTGGTGTTGTGCCTGATTTGATTGTTAACCCTCACGCGATTCCGTCCAGGATGTCCATTGGACAAGTGCTTGAGATGGTTGCTGGTAAAGCAGGTTGTCTTGAAGGTGAAAGGGTTGATGCAACTCCATTCAACCAAGATTTGGAATCTGAAATCAAACAACAACTTCTCAACAATGGATTTGAATCTGCAGGATGTGAATCTTTATACAGTGGTGTGACTGGTGAAAGATTGGATGCAGAAATTTTCGTAGGAGTGGCATATTACCAAAAATTACACCACATGACTACTGATAAAGTTTATGCTCGTTCTAGAGGTCCTGTACAAGTGCTTACACGTCAACCTACTGAAGGTAGAGCACGTGAAGGTGGTTTAAGATTTGGAGAAATGGAAAGAGACTGTCTTATTGCACACGGCGCAGCATTAACCTTAAAAGAAAGACTTTTAGATGAATCAGACAAATACGAAGCTATTGTCTGTGAAAACTGTGGTATGTTAGCGGTATTCGATAAAAATAAAAATAAAAAATACTGCCCAATCTGCGGAGATGTAGAAACTTACCCTGTTGAAATTTCATACGCATTTAAATTATTATTAGACGAACTTAAGAGTTTATGTATTTTCCCTAAATTAGTTTTAGGAGACAAAGCATAATTAAATTTACATAAGGAGCCAACAAATGAAAGGATTTATCAAAAAAATTGAACAAATAAATTTCGGGCTAATGTCTCCTGATGACATTCGTGAAATGTCTGTTGTGACTGTTGAAACTCCTGATACCTATGAGGATGATGGTTTCCCTATTGAAAAAGGTTTAATGGATCCTCGTTTAGGTGTTATTGACCCAAGTTTAGTATGCAGAACTTGTGGATTCAGAGGTGGGGACTGTCAAGGACACTTCGGAAGTATTGAATTAGCAAGACCTGTTATTCACATTGGTTTTGGTGATGTTATTCATAAAATTTTACGTTCAACTTGTAATAGCTGTGGTCGTGTTCTTTTACCTGAAGCGGAAATTGAGGAATACACCAAAAAGATTACAGAAGCAATGGAAAACAAAGAAAGCATTGCAGAATTATTGAAAAAATTACAAACTGAAACTAAAAAAGTCGAAATGTCTGAAGCTAAACAGGAAGAAATCGTTAAAAAAATCATGCTTGAGGTCTATCCTGAAGAAGATGAGGAATACGATGATGCTGATAGGGAAGATATCTTATTGAACATCTTAGACCAACTTTATGCAGAAGCATATATGGAAAGGGATGAAACCGAGGAAAAACCTCAATTCAAATACATTGACCCAAAATTACTCTGTCCGCACTGTAAGAAAAACCAATCAATAGCTGACATTGAAAAAAGTTACGATATAATCGAGACCAAAAATTCAGACGAACTCAAAAAACTTCACGATAAGGTTGTCGAAGACATAAAGGAAGAATTTGAGAAAAAAATTCAAAAAATCGACAACAAAATAGCTAAACTTGAAGAAATTCCAGAAGGCGAAGAAGATAAAAAAATAGATGAAGAAGCTATTGCGGAATTAACTGAAGAAAAAGCAAGAGCTATTGAAGAGTTTGAAGAAAAAATGAACTCAAAAATCTCTAAAGAATACAAAAAACGTACTAAAGAGTTCGTAAAACAATATTTACAAGATTTAGTTCAGGAACCTATCCTTTTAGACAAGCCGGTTACTATTCGCCAGGGCGATTACAAATTAACCGCATCTGAAGTAAGGGAAAGACTTGAAAACATCACTGATGGAGATTCATTCATATTAGGGGTAAACCCTGAAGTTGCAAGACCTGAATGGTTAGTACTCACAGTATTGCCTGTTCCTCCTGTAACCGTAAGACCTTCAATCACATTGGATACTGGTGAAAGGTCTGAAGACGACCTTACTCACAAACTTGTAGATATATTACGTATCAACCAACGTTTACTTGAAAACATGGAAGCAGGAGCTCCACAATTAATCGTAGAAGACCTATGGGAGTTATTACAATACCACGTTACAACTTACTTCGACAACGAAGCTAGTGGTGTGCCTCCTGCAAGACACAGATCTGGAAGACCTCTCAAAACCTTAACCCAAAGATTAAAAGGAAAAGAAGGAAGATTCAGATCCAACCTTTCCGGTAAACGTGTAAACTTCTCAGCCCGTACCGTAATCTCACCGGACCCAAACATCAGTATCAACGAGGTCGGTGTACCTGAAATGATTGCAAAAGAAGTTACCGTACCTGTATATGTAAACGAATGGAACATTGAAGAGATGAAAAAATACATCCAGAATGGTCCTGAGATACACCCTGGTGCAAACTATGTAATCAGAACAGATGGAAGAAAAATCAGGGTACGTACTGAAGAAACTAAAGAATTAATACTTGAACAATTGGAACCAGGTTTCATCATTGAAAGACACTTGAAAGATGGAGATATGGTTTTATTCAATCGTCAACCTTCCCTGCACAGAATGAGTATGATGGCACATGAGGTAAGGGTTCTACCTTATAAGACTTTCAGGTTAAACTTATGTGTATGTCCTCCATACAATGCAGACTTTGACGGAGACGAAATGAATATGCACGTATTCCAAACCGATGAATCCCGTGCAGAAGCAAAATCATTGATGCGTGTACAGGAACACATCCTATCTCCAAGGTTTGGAGGACCTATTATCGGTGCTATTCACGACCACATTTCTGGAGCATACCTGTTAACCAGGGATGGTGTCGAGTTCACAGAAGAGGAAGCGCTTCAAATCATCCGTAAATCCCACTTGAAAATACCTGAATTCAAATCAGGCCAATGGATTTTAAAATATAATCCGGATTACAGTGAAGATTCATTCATCTACAAGGAGAAAGGTGAAAAATGGACTGGTAAGGAATTGTTCTCTTTATTATTGCCTAATGACTTAAACTTATCTTATAGTGCAGAGATTTCCAAATGTCCTGTTGTATACCCTGCTAGTGACGCTACCGTTGTAATCAAAAACGGTATTCTCGAGCAAGGTGTAATCGATGAATCAGCTTACGGTTCATTCTCAGGTAAAATCTTGGATAAAATCGTTAAGGAATATGGTCCTGGAAGAGCTAAGGAATTCTTAGACCGTTCTACTGACTTAGCTATTTGTGGAATCATGAAAACAGGAATTACCACCAGTTTAAATGATGAAGAAATCCCTGCTGAAGCTCAAGACCGTATTAATGAGCACTTGGATAACAAGATGGCTGAAGTAGATAAACTTGTAGAATCTTATGAAGAAGGATATCTCCAAGCTTTACCTGGTAGAAGTCTTGAAGAGACTTTAGAGATGAAAATCATGCAAGTTCTCGGGGAAGCTAGGGACATGTCCGGTCAAATTGCAGAACATTACCTTAATATGGGTAAACAATCTGAAGATGACCCATATGAACATGTGATGGCTGTTGAAAACCACTCTGTAGTAATGGCACGTACTGGTGCAAGGGCATCCATGTTGAACCTTACTCAGATTACTGCATGTGTAGGACAACAAGCGGTTAGGGGTGGACGTATCGAAAGAGGATACTTGAACAGAACCTTACCTCACTTCAAGAAAGGTGAGTTAGGGGCTAAAGCTAAAGGATTTGTACACTCAAGTTATAAATCCGGTCTTGACCCTATCGAGTTCTTCTTCCACGCAATGGGTGGAAGAGAAGGTCTTGTAGATACCGCGATTCGTACAGCGCAATCCGGTTACATGCAAAGAAGACTCGTAAACGCTCTGCAAGATTTACAAGTCAAACCATCCGGACTTGTTACCGACAACCAAGGTAACGTTATCCAAACCATGTTTGGTGAAGATGGAGTTGATCCGGCAAAATCCGACTTTGGTAAGCCGGCTGACTTGAATAAATTAATTGATGAAATCAGAATGGAAGGTAAGTAGGTGTAACTATGGAAGATATTATAATTAAAATAAATGATACAATTGCCGAAATTAATGATGCTGAAAATCTTGACATTGATTTTCCAGATAGTTATATCGAAGATTTAGCCAAAGCATACATCCAAAAAGATTTAACTGATGATGAATTAAGAAAACTCATTATTAAGCTTAAAAATGCCTATGACCGAGCTCATGTTGAAGCTGGAGAGGCTGTTGGAACAGTAGCTGCTCAATCTGTAGGTGAACCTGGTACTCAGATGACTATGCGTACTTTTCACTATGCGGGGGTAACTGAGTTAAACGTAACATTAGGTCTTCCGAGACTTATTGAAATTGTTGATGCAAGAAAAGAGATTGCTACTCCAACTATGGATATTTACTTTGATGAAGAAAGACGTGATGATGAAGAGTTTGTTAGGACTTTAGCCAATAAGATTGGTAAAAGTACAATAAACGATATTCTTTCTGATTTCAATTTAGATTATGGAACTATGGAAGTTAAAGCAATTTTAGACAGTAAAAAGATTGAGGAAAAAAGACTTGATCGTGATGAAATTAATGCTATTATTGAAAAAACTTTCAAGAAGGCTGTTATTAATAATGATGAAATTGTTATTCCATCTGGAAAATCCGATAAACCTGATTCCAAATTTGAAATTAGAGAACTTCGTCTCTTAGCAGATAAAGTTCGTGATTTACAGATTAGTGGTATAAAAGGAATTGGAAAAGTTATCATTCGTAAAGATGATAGGGAATGGATTATCCATACTGAAGGATCAAACCTTAAGGAAATTCTGGATATGGAAGGTATTGACCATGTAAGAACTACCACTAACAATATTCATGAAATCGGCGAGGTTTTAGGAATTGAAGCAGCTCGTCAATCTATTATTAACGAAGCTCAAAATACTCTTTCAGAACAAGGTCTTAGTGTCGATGTAAGACATATTATGTTAGTTGCAGATATTATGACTTCAGAAGGTGTTGTAAAATCCATTGGAAGACATGGTATCAGTGGTGAAAAAGCAAGTGTTTTGGCTCGTGCAGCTTTTGAAGAGACTGGTAAACATTTGCTTCGTGCAAGTATTCGCGGAGAAGTGGATGATTTAACAGGTATCATCGAAAATATTATTATTGGACAACCAATACCTCTTGGTACCGGTTCTGTCGGTGTCAAAATGGATTATAAAAATGAATAGGAGGCTAGATGATGGACGTAGATAGAGGAATCAGAGTAGCTGTAGACACAGGAGATGTGACTTTAGGCTCTGAAAAATCAATTCAATCTTTAAAATTAGGAAAAGGCCAACTTGCTGTTGTTGCCGCTAACGCTCCTAAAGAAATTCTTGAAGATGTTGAATATTATGCAAATCTTTCCGAAATTCCATTTATCGTATATGATGGAACTAGTGTGGATTTGGGTTCTGTTTGTGGTAAACCTTTTACTGTTGCTACATTAATCGTAAACGATCCAGGAGATTCTACAATATTAGACGATTTGAGGTAGATTTAAGTGTCTATTAAATTTAGTGCAAATGAAATTAGATACATAGCTCTTTTCGAAA
>JAZUAV010000047.1:0-8933 GCA_045638165.1 Methanobrevibacter sp. | reverse complement strand
CCGTCGAATCTGATTGGGTTTGCTTCTGCTTCGGAAACAGGCATTAATGGACCGTTATGGGATCCTCTCATCCATCCACTTACCATGTGTGGGAATGCAAATGGATCTACACATTCACCGTTTGCAGGGAAACCAGATTGTGCTCTTACGATACATGCGGGGTCATCTTTACCAACATATTCACCAGCCATCAAGTTTAATCTTTCAGTACTAATTGCTGCTGCGATTTCACCGTTTTTCTTCCATACTCTTTTGATTACATATCTTCCAGTGGAACCGATTAATGCAAGTAAATCATACATTTCTTCAGGACAGTTTAAGATAACTTTTTTGTGTTCGATTACATCGAATACTTCAAATTTGAATCCATCGTGTAAACTTGGGTCGATTACAAGACCTGCAGTGTTGAATGGATCTGCAAACATTCTGAATACTGGCAAGTTGAATGCACCAGGTTCAGTTTTGTCACAGCAGAATACGAGAACAGGATCTGATGGTCTTTCCTCGAATTCCATTTCAGCTACACCAGGACCCATACCTTTGATGTTACCGGAGAATGTATCAGATAATAAGTCTTGTCCTGCACCATATAATTTTAATTCACGTGCTCTTTCAGTAGCTTTCATGAATGCGGTGTATGCGGTTTCGTGGACTTCTTCGTTTTCTTCCCCTTTGTCGTGGGTCATGATTAAGTCAATGTCGTCTCCACAACGGGAGATATAATAATCTTTCAAAATACCAGTGTCCAATGCATCATTTAAAACACCGTCACAAATATCCATTAATTCAGGGTGTGCAACACAGTGTCCAGACACACTTCCAATATCAGCTTTAATTACACTAACAGTAGTTTTCATATTTATAACCTCAATTAGTAAATTGATTATTTACTAGACATTTATTATTTATGAGTTGTATACTATTTAATTATTATGATTAACGAGGTTATCCGAAAAATAAGTTCAAACAATTACACATACTGAAAGCGATTTTAAAAAAAGAAAATAAGTGAAAACTCAATCGAGTTTTCTAATGTTTTCAAAAGCTTTTTCAACTTCAATATCCTGATTCATTGCTATGCATGCTTCTTTAACCCTATACAAATCTGCACGAGTTTCAGGATATTTTGGAACTGCACTGCATCCGCCATCATCGATTTTTGATATTTCAAAAGTTCCAATATCCTTTGCAATCAGAGTAATCTCTTCCTTATCAAGACCAATTAACGGACTTAAAATTGGCATATCCACACCATAACGTGTAGCCAATATGTTTGACAGTGTCTGTGAAGCGACCTGACCGACGCTGCTTCCATCAACAATGGCATCTGCACCAATCTTATTAGCCAATTTTTCTGCAATCCTATACATACCTGATTTGCATAAGACACAAGTCATCTTTTCGGGAGCCTTCTCTTTAGCGACTGTCAGATATTCACCATAATCTATTACCCTTTTTTTGATTGGAGTTCCCTTGGCATATATATTTAGTTGGTCTACCAATGCATTGAAGTTTTCAGTGACTTTCGGACCTGAAAAAGGATCATTATTGCAGTGGAGTGCCACCACTTCACAGCCCCTTTTCATCATCAGATATGCTGCAACAGGAGAGTCTATTCCACTTGATAAAAGCACTACGACTTTACCTTGAGTTCCTAATGGAAGGCCTCCAGGTCCCTTAATCTTTTCATGATAAATATAAGCATCATTTTCCCTGATTTCAACAAAAATTGTCAAATCAGGATTTGTCAAGTCAACAGGAGCTAAAATCACATCCCTTACAACCCCACCACAATGGGCGGCCATTTCCTGTGATGTGAAATCATGAGTTCCAACACGCCTGCACTTAATGGCGAATTTTGTGTTCTCATCCAGTATATCTTCATCAATCAGCTCTTGAGTGTATGCGGACAATGTTTCATCAATATCTTCATAATTAGCATTTGTTGAAATGGCTGGAGAATATGAAACGACACCAAATACCCTGTTCAGCTTTTCAATTCCTTCATCAAAATCCTTTGGATGAATGTATATCCTTCCCTGATTCCTGTCAACATCGCATTCAAAAGTAGCTTTAATATTTTTAACTAGCCTTCTTTCAAAACGTGACCTTATTTTAGGACTTTTAAGTCCGATTTCACCATATCTTGCAATAATTAAATCATAATTCATTCAAACAACTCTTTATATTAGTACACGCTGAAAAAAATAGCAATCCCTTCAATACTAGTTTTTTAAAATATAACAGCAAGTATAATTTTAATATTTAATATTTATAAAAGTTTTTGTAAAAAAATAAGAAAGGATAAAAGTTATCCTTTAATTAAGTCAACTGCAGTTTGGATAGCTTCATCCATTTTATCTGTGTTTTTACCTGCACCTTGCGCTAAAGTCAGACGGCCTCCGCCGCCACCGCCCAATATTCCGGCTGCGGTTTTGATGATTTCATTGATTTTAACTCCGCTGTCGATTGCATTTTGTGAAGCTGCACCAACGATATTCCCATTATTATTACCCATAATAACAACATCTGCCTTTCCGTTATCAGTGAAGTCAGTTGCCATTTTCTGAAGCTCCTTAAAGTCCGCTTCAATCAATTGGGAAACGACTTTCAGGCCGTTGATTTCATCGAAGTCATCCGCCAAGGAATTCATTTTCAAGCCTGCAATTTCTGATTTCAATCTGTCGATTTCATTTTTCTGTGCTTTCCATTCGCTGAAGAATCTGTCGCAGGTTTTTGGCAGTTGGTCATTATCAACACTGAATACGGAAGCGCTTGTTCTTAACAATTCACTGTCATGCTGCATTGAATCGATTGCTGCAAGTCCTGCTGAAAAGTCAATTCTTTCAACACCGTCCTGCACCCTTTCGGTTTTATTTATTTTAATCGGTCCGACAACACCTGTTCTTAGGACATGTGTACCTGCACAGGCCTGCACATCAACTCCGGGGATTTTAACTACACGAATCATTTTGCCCGGAACGATACCCCCCTGATAAAGCACAAAGCCGTACAATTCCTGCGCTTCGTCTCTTGTGTGGAACTGTATGTCCAAGTCAATGTTATCCATCACATATTCATTGGCCAATTTTTCAATTTCATTTAGCTCTTCCTGGGTAATGCGCTTGTAGTGTGACAAGTCAATACGTGCTCTTGTAAGGCCGTTTTGAGATCCTGCCTGCCAAATGTGTTGACCCAATACTTTTCTTGCTGCTGCAATGACCAAGTGGGTTCCTGTATGGTGGCGTGCAAGTGTAATCCTCCTTTCCCAATCAAGTTTGCCGACTGCAATTTTGCCAACCACATCTTCAGAGACATCACCATCTACATGATGTAGGACTACATTATTGACCTTTTCGGCATAAGTCATTTTAAATGTTTTTCCATCAATGGAAACTTCACCTATGTCTGAAGGTTGGCCTCCTCCTTCAGGGTAGAATACTGTTTTATCAAAGATTAAGCATTGATCGCCATCTTTTTCAGCCAAGCCCAAAACTTCAGCCTCAAACTCTTTTTGGTAGAAATCTTTATAGAACAACAAATCAGTTTCAGGGAAGTCCACTTTGAATGTGGATTTCTTATTGGTTGTATCCTTTTCGTGAGCTCCTGCAACCTGAGTGAAGAAATTATCCGGAACGTTAACAGTAAAATCATCCCCTGCCATTTCGACTACTGTTTCCGGAGGAATTCCATGAGCATCATACAAATCAATCAACATGTCAAGAGGCATTTCTGACTTGCATTCTTTTTTAAGTCTTTTGATGGATCTTTTAACTATGCTTCGTCCTTTTTTAACTGTAGCAGCATATCTTTCCTCTTCCAAAGGGATGATGTTCATGATATGTGCTTCTGAGTCACGTATTTCAGGATAGAATTTTGACAGGAAATCCAATTGGATTGCCATAATGTCAGCCAAGGATTCCTTCATGTCCAAATCCTTCATGAATCTTATGGTTCTTCTTAAAACAAGACGTGCCAAATACCCCTCTTTTACGTTTGAAGGAATGATGCCGTCAGCGAGCATGAACGCCAAGCATCTTGTATGGTCTGCAATAATATAAATCGCTTCCATTGGTTCTGCTGCTTTTAAGTATTCCTCTAAAGAAAGGTCAAGGCTTTCGGCAACTTGAGCCCTGAGCTCTTTTAAATCCCCAATGTCTTCAATATCCATCATTCCGGCTATTTGGGCATTTCTTCCTTGGATATCCTCATTGATTTCAACACCAGTCAATTCTTTTAATTTATCAACAACCGGTGCGAAACATGCATCATAAGCTGTAGGAGTTCCTTGAGAAATCCATGCAATCCTTTCAAGCCCGTATCCTGTATCAACAACCTTAATTGGGATTTCCTTTTTGCTTCCATCTTCCAAAGTTTCATATTGGATGAAAACAAGTGTCGCAAGTTCCACTCCACGGCAACACACTTCATAGCAGGGCCCTTCATTACCTCCACCAGCCCACCAGGATTTGATGAAAGTGATTTCTTCTGTGTTGATGCCTATATAGGCGAAGAATTCATGACAAAGCCTTATTGTTTCATCCTCCCAATAGATGAAATCATCTTCCTTGTTGATTACTGTATGGGTTCCCATTGTAAAACAGGTCATGTGACGACCGGTTCTTCCCACATTATCAACATCGTTTAGCCTGATTGAAGGCTGTGCCATTTCAATAGGATTTGCAGGAGGCTTGACAAGTCCTGATGTCACCCATGGCTGGAAACAGAAGATGGATGCACCAACCAAAAATACATCATCCCTCCATCGTTTAGCAAGAACAGGATATCTGTGGACATGTGTATGCCCTTCGCTTTCTAAAAATTCTCTAAAAACTTGTTGGATTTCATATAGATTGTATGGCTTATCTGTTGCAGGGTTTGCAATAAACTCATACTCATCACATGGAGCGTCTCCACAAGTGTCTCTTTCAACCTGTGAGTAGAACTCCTGTCCGCAAGTTTTACAAGTTTGCTTCTTATAACCAAGTTTATCAAAAATTTCTACCATAAGAATCAGTCTTAATAATTCATTAGTTTATAATATATTTTTTGTTCAATAAATAATTAATGAAAAAAAAATAATCTAAGAATTATCAAATCGACTTTTGAACTGATTAATGATATTGTTTGCCAGATTAATTGCAAAATCAGTATCCTCAAAAATCCAATTGTCGTATTCCTTGGTGCCTTCCGGAGGAACTTGGAGATGGTAATCAGATTGATGTCTAAGCTTTTTTAAATCCAGTAAATCCCAGTAAATATCATTGTTAACATTTTTATCAAAGGGCCCTTTGAATTTAATGAAATTCAACATCCTAGTATGTTCCCTATAAGGATTTGAAATATAATCTGTGTTTTTTGATAATAATTCTCTAACAACAAGAAATGTAGCATAATAACTCCTTGAAAATATAGTCCTCTTAACGGAAGAACAAGAAGAATTGAATTCTAAGATTTTCAAATTTAATTCTTCAGCCAAATTTAAAAAATCACTAGGATCAAACTCTTCAAATTCAAATCTATCCAACTACATCACCTGAAATAGTAACAAAAAGGCAGCATTCATCAAAAGCATCAGTTAAACCATTCTCCTTGCAGAATAACCTAATATCATTAGCAACATTATCTCTTAAAATTAACCATTCATCAAAAGAAAGCTTAACATTGTAACGAATATAGAACTCAATTGCTGGAAATCCACACTCATCCTGATTAGACCTATGAACTGATACCAAACAATCATATTTTGGAATAATCTCTCTCAAAATGAATTCTTCAATTCTTTCAAATGGATCATACCCATAGTTATCAACTACCTGATTTAAGTCTGTATAATTTATCAAATTATCACCCATATTTTTTTTAAACATATCCGTGCACATCCATGTTTGACATTAATTTATATTCAAAATTATATAAACATATATTAACTGCGAATTTCCACAAAATCAGAAATATGTATGTGTGTTAAAGCATATAAAGCATCCAGTATTAAATAAAAACAATTTTACAAAGTTAAATCAATTATTCAAAGTAAAAACAATGCAAAAATAATTGGAAAAAATCAGTGAAAAAAATTCAAAATCAAAAAAAAAACAGTAACTCAAACAAAAAGAAAATAAAAAAAAGAAAGGTGATAGATTTGAAAATCTATCCGAAGAGAGCACCTAATCCAGCTGCTGCTGCTTCTTCAGAAGCTTCTTCCTCTTCTTCTTCCTCTTCTTCCTCTTCTTCTTCAGCTTCAGCTGCTACTGGAGCTGCAGCTGCAGGAGCTGCTGCTGCAACAGCTGCGGTTTCGATAGCTTCTTCGATGTCAACATCTTCTAAAGCTGCGATTAATGCTTTAATTCTAGCATCATCAGCGTCGATACCTGCTGCTTCAATAATACTTTTAACATTTTCTTCGTTGATATCTTTTTCTGCACTGTGCAAAATCATTGCCGCATATATATATTCCATGTTATCACCATTAATTTTTTAAAGTGTTAGTTCTTAATAATAAAAATTTAATTAAATTTAACCGAACAGAGCTCCTAACCCAGCTGCTGCTGTTTCTTCGCTATTTTCTTCTTCTTCCTCTTCTTCCTCTTCTTCAACAACTTCTTCTTCCACTGCTGCCGGAGCTGCTGCTACAGCAACGTTTGAAAGTTTTTCTGCTAATTCGTCATCGATTGCGCCTTCTTTATCAGCGATTGCAGATGCAATAGCTAACATTCTAGCATTTACAAGACCAAGAATTGGTTCTGAAGTTTTTGAAGTCAATATAGCTCCTTCTACACCAACGCTGACAGCTCTGGTATGTGCAAGAGACAATATTGCGGAAATAGTTTTAGTTGTAGGTATAGCTGCATTAACAGACAAGTTGAATGCACCGGAAAATGCTTTTTGTAAATCTGCTAATGTTTTTTCTTCATCGATTGCGAGTACGTCTGAAGTGTAAACTGATCCTTCTTCGTATACTGCTTTTAAATCAATTCCCACTTCCATCGGATTAATATCCATTCTGGATAAAGTGGCTGCAACTTGTTTAGATACTGCTTCGCCTGCTTTTACGACGACAGTTTCTTTTTGTACGCAAATTTTACCTTTATCAATTTTTGCAGGAATTCCAACTTGTTGTAATTCTCCTAAAAATGGACCTGGTTCAAAGCCAGTATCTCCTTCAGGTACAACGATATCTTCAGGAGCGATAGTTCCTGGTTTTGCAGGAGCTTGAGTTTTGCTGTCTTCCAATATTTTGTACAATTTGAAAGGATTCATTTCAGTTGCGATAAGAGCAATTTGACCATCCATATGTTCGGATAAATCAACAATGTTGTTTTTATCAGCATTACAATCTTCAAGAGCTAAATCAATGAGATTCTTTTTGGACATTCTGATAACAGCTTTGTCTTTGAGAGATCTTCTCATTTCCTGAAGCTGTTTTGCAGGAATGTTCATTAAATCGACAATACCGATTACATCGAATTCGCCAATAATCCCTGAAAGCTCTTTAACTTCTTCCTTTTTCCATTCAGCAACATGAGCCATTAGATCACCCTCACTACTGGTCCCATAGTTGTTTTAATAAACATGGACTTGATTTGACTTCTTCCTTTTTCTAAATTGCGGTCTAAGACTGTAAGAACAGTTTCTACATTTTCTGCTATGTCTTCATCTGCCATGTCTTGGCTTCCAACAACAATTTGAATACTTGCTTGTTGTTTTACACCGACTTTGACAGTGTTTTGTAATCTTTCTAAAAGAGGATCTAATCTGATACTTGCAGGCACTGGTTTTGGCATTTTTCCACGAGGACCAAGAACTGGACCAAGGAATCTACCAACGAGTGGCATCATATCAGCTTGAGCTACTAAGAAGTCAACAGAGTTAGCCATTTTTTTAGCTGCTTTTCTGTCTTTTCCGAACTCTTCTAAATCCTGTTTGTTGATTACAACGTCAAGACCAGCATTTTTAGCTTGAACAATGAGTTCCCCATCAGCTATGACTCCGATTTTAACATCTTTGCCACGGCCTTTAGGAAGAGTAACTTCCTCATTAAACCTATTTTCTGGCTTTCTGACATCTAAGTCGCGGATATTAATAATAATATCGACAGACTCAGTGAAGTTTCTCGGCTTAGATTGTTCTTTAGCCTCCTTCACCGCGTTTACTACATCTTGTGTCATATTCATCCCCCATGAACATTTTGTTCATTGGATTTTTTTTGGTTTCATGAGTATCGATTACTAAGAAAAAAATTCTTAAACGATTGCATGAATTAAAAACAGCATATCAATTATAATCGTAATTATAACATCATATACACTGTATCATTAACTTAAATTTTAATTTGAATGATCGATATCTATTCTGCTAATAAGATATCATCATATTTTCCAGCATCTACATCTTTTTGTGCTTCTCTTGGGTCTTTACCATCAACAGATAAACCCATACTTACACAGGTTCCCATAACTTCTTTTGTAGCTGCTTTATAATCGTTAGAAAGTAATGAATCAAATTTCATTCTAGCAATTTTTAAAGCGGTTTCAATAGGTAAGTCATTGATAATGTCTAAACCTGGTTCGTGAGAAGCTTTTTCGATGCCTAACTCTTCCATGATAAGAGCAGTTGTTGGCGGAGTACCAATTTCAATTTCAAATTCTTTGGTATCTCTATCAATAGTAACTTTTACAGGCACTTTCATTCCAGCAAAGTCAGCACTTTTTTTATTGATTTCTTCAACTACTTGCATCATGTTAATACCGAAAGGTCCTAAAGCAGGTCCTAATGGTGGCCCAGGAGTTGCAGTTCCACCTTCGATAAGAACTTCGACTGTATCTTTAGCCATCAGTCAGCCTCCTTTTGAATTATTCTAATTTGATCAGCTTTAACAGTAACCGGAATAGGTACTGCTGCTTCTATTAACTCTAGAACGACTTCTTCACGTG
>JAZUAV010000046.1:0-44016 GCA_045638165.1 Methanobrevibacter sp. | reverse complement strand
ATATGTTTTTTCTCAATTCATTCTTAATCATCTTGTGATTAAGTATTTCTGATAATTGTCATTAATTTTTAATGGATTAAATTCTCTATCTGAGTTTTAGTGCTGGAAATTGATAAGTATCTGAACTTTTTTATAAGTTTTATACGAACATTTATTTGAATCCTAGCTTCTTGAAAAACATAATAAATGCAGGATTTCAATCATAAATATGATGATTAAACATGACCGATATATTTAGTTCATTACTTATTATTAAATTAAGGATTTCATGTATTTGGACTTAGTTTTGTAAGCAATATTGAAAGTCCAACAACAATAATAGTGATGATTAAATCCACCATTATTTCAAGTGAGTTTGCACCATTAAACAATTCTGCAAGTCCAAATACCCAAACACCAATTAAAAGAATTGGCAGCAAATATTTAATTGTGAAAACCCAAGTTTTTCCAACTTTGAAAGTTGAAAATTCATTCAGTACGGGAATGACCTTTTCAACCCCATAAAACCATCCAATGATTATGGCTTGAATGCCAATCAAAATCAATATTCCAAAATTATTCACGAATCCGTCCACTATTTTCACTAGATAGCTGCTGATTCCTGTTGAATAAAGAATTGTTACTGCACATGCAACGATTGTAAGGACTGTAACGCCTTTTTTTCTGCTCCATCCAAATTTGTCGCATATGGATGAAAGCAGGGGTTCAAAGAGTGCAAAAGAGGAAGTGAAACCTGCAAACAATATGGATATAAATAATAATGGAGCTAGGATATATCCAACCGGTCTCATCGTATTGAATATCTGCGGAAATACGATGAATATTAGTCCGGTACCTTCGCTAATTAACTCATTCATGGGTATTGAAGATGTCAATGACATATGTCCAAGTATTGAAAACACTCCAAAAGCTGTAAAAATCTCATATATGGAGTTTGCAACAACAACAAGCAGTACTTCATCAACTAATTTGGTGTTTTTGGGCAGATAGATTGCATATGTATATACCATTGCCTGACCAATGCTTAAAGAAAATATAATTTGTCCAAATGCCGCAAGCCAAACATTAATATTTAAAAGTGCCGACCAGTCGGGTGTAATTAATGTGGTTATTCCTATATAGCTTCCAGGCAATGTAAATGCAAAAACAAAAACAATACTCATGATGATGAACAATAGTGGAATAAGAACGCTTGATAATTTGCCGATTCCTTTATCAACGCCCTTGATGGACACCACCCAAAAGATTGCCCACAGCAGTAATGTGCAAATCAGAGTTGGAAACATTATTGTAGTGGCAGACGCCAAATTTGAACTTCCTCCAACATTGCTTGTGAAAAATGATGAGGGATCATTTCCCCATCCGTAATTAAAGCTGTTCAGGAGGTATACAAAGTCCCAACCTATAATTACCATATAATAGATTACAACTATGAAAACCAGCAGAACTAATATCCATGCAACAATTTCAAATTCGGGACGAATGCTATGCATCAAATTGGAAAAGCTTTTCTTAAAGCTAAAACCCAAACCATACTCCAGAATCAAAAATGGAATTCCCATGACCAAAATCGCAATGAGGTATGGTATGAAGAATGATCCTCCTCCATTTGAATAAAGCACATAACTGAAACGCCAGATATTTCCTATTCCAATTGTAAGGCCAATCATTGCCAAAATGAAGGTAAATATTGAACCCCATTGTGTTTTTTCTTCCATATTTTCACTATTTTATTCATTTTGTATTTTTTAAGAAATACTGCGGTATTAATGATTGTTGCAATAATTGAAATCACATTTGCAATAGTTGCGGCAGTCTTAAAACCTTCTGGAGCCTGCAGAATATATCCGAACGTAACCAATATGCACAGGATTGCAGGCGCTAATGTAACGAGGTATGGCTTTTCCTTTTTCAAAACAGATTAAAAAACTATACTTATGTTTAATTATTTCAAGTTTTTATATAAAATAGTTATGTTATAATCTTAATGTATTAAATTTGTAAATTGTCCAATGAAATTTAATAATCACATTCTATTAAATTTTCCTTCATAAGTTTCTAAAAATTTGATTAGGATTACAAAACAAATTCCGTATAGGAGTTTTAGTGAACAGATAGAGTATGCGAACAGTTTGATAGTAAGGTTTCTTGACAATCTATTTTGGTTAATTTTAGGCTTGTTTTGAATTTTTTAGACATCATTGCTGATAATATCTTTTATCACTTCACCTGCAAGTATCAATCCTGCAACAGATGGTACGAAAGAGACGCTGCCCTTCACCTTGAATTTCCTATCTTGATTTATGGCACAGTCGTTTGTGTTTATTGGCTGTTCTTTTGAATAAACCACTTTCAATTTTTCTATATTTCTCTTTCTGAGATCCTTTTTCATTATTCTTGCAAGTGGGCATACTGAGGTTTCATATATGTCTGCCACTTCAAACATTGAAGGGTCTAATTTGTTCCCGGTTCCCATTGAAGAAATAACCGGAACATCAATGGCATCACAATTGCAGATGATTGCAATCTTTGCCATTATCGTATCCACGCAGTCAACAGCATAGGACAACTCCTCTGTAATGATATTTATTTCGCAATCCGCCATATAAAATTCCTTATAGACTTCAACATTTGCATTTGGATTGATTTCCAAAATCCTTTCCTTCATCAAATCAACTTTATATTTGCCGATTGTGTTTACTGTCGCAATCAGCTGCCTGTTGATGTTGCTTTCATCTATCTTATCATAATCCACCAAAATGAAATTTCCTATTCCGCTTCTGGCAAGTCCTTCACAAACAAAAGAACCTACGCCTCCAAGACCAAAAATGGCAACCTTAGCATCATTTAATTTTTTCATTCCATCATTTCCAATCAACATTTCTGTTCTTGAAAACTTCTCATCCATATCCACTCACCAAAAAATTAATTTAATTTAATCTATTATATAATAATTGAAATTGAAACAATAAAAACTTAATCAAAACGAATTTCTGTAGATGATTCTTCATGATAATAGATACGCATTGCCATATTTATAACAGAGAAATGGAAAATGCAGATGAAATAATAAAAGAAGCTGCAAGAAACGATATACATATGATAGTGAATGGCATTGACCCTCAAAGCAATAGGGAAGTATTGGAATTGTCAAGCAAATATGAAAATGTCCATGCCGCTTTAGGATATTTTCACTCTTTTGCGGATGAAATAACAGATGAGGATATTTCCTTATTGGATAAGCAACTTAGCAATGATAAAGTAGTTGCGGTAGGTGAGATTGGCCTTGACTATTACCATACAAAAGACAATAAGGATAAACAAAAAGAATTGTTTGAAAAGATGTTGGACCTTGCACAAAAGCATAGTTTGCCGGCAATAGTGCATTCTAGAAAATCAATGCAGGATACATTTGACATATTAAAAAAACATGATGTAGTGGGGTCTATGCATTGTTATCAGGGTTCAGCCGAAATGGCGCAAGAATTCATTAAATCCGGTTTCTATATAGGAATAGGCGGACCAATCACTCACGCCAACAATAAGAAAATAAGAAGAATGGTTAAAAAGATAGACATCAATCATGTGCTTGTAGAAACGGATTCTCCGTATTTAGCTCCGGAAGAAAAAAGGGGAGAAAAAAATACATCACTGAACTTAAAATACATAATAAAAAAGATAGCAGAAGAATTGGACATGGAAAAAGAGGAGGTATTGGAAATAACTGCCTCAAATGCAAGAGAATTATTCAAAATATGAATGTTTGAATTTTTCACAGCGTTATTGTTTTGTGATGAAGTAATTAATTATACGAACAATTTCATATGTTTTTAACGAACAGTTCGTATTGTTTAGTTTTATTTATTATAGTGTTCATTATTTTTATAATATATTTAAACAATATTATATTTTTTGATTTTTAGATATATTTATTAACTAATTATTTTAAATATTAATCTATAAAGGGGGAAAGTTATGAAGAATCAGAAACCCATCCAGATTTTTTCAAATTTCAATGAGAATATTGGTGTGAACGTTATCAAAAGTCCAGTCAAACTCACTATTCTCGAGATGCTTAGAGATAGCGATATGGAATTTGATGAAATTGTTAGCAATACCGGTAAATCTAAATCCACTGTATCTGTTCATTTAAAAAGTTTAAGAGAAAACGGGATTATATCCTATAGAGTTCATCCAATTGACAATAGAAAGAAGATATTTTACTTAAATTCAAAATATTTGGGTTCTGTAAATGTCGTCGAACCAAAAGAGATTAAAGAGACTCAAGCTGATTATTTGGTTGAAAATCTAGTTGATGAAGATGCAGAATTTTCAACCTTATTGTTTCACACTTTAAAAGCTATGCTTATCCAGGAAGGAATAAATATTGATCCTATTTTACAATCAACCGGAAATAGTATTGGGAAATCTATTTTTGATAAATTATATGATGAGGATTTAGATATTTTTATAGAAAATATCACTAAATTCTGGGAAACTAAAGGGTTAGGTAGGATTACATTTGAATTAGGTCAAATTATTAGAATTACAACCTTTGACTGTTTTGAATGTGAATTACTTCCAAAAACAGGAAAACCTGCCTGTTTTTTAGATACTGGAATTTTTGAAGCATTATTTACAGAATACTTCAAGTTACCAGTAAGTGTAATTGAAACCCAATGTTACACTATGGGCGATGAAAGATGTGTTTTTGAGGTAGAACCTCTACCAATCAAAAATTATTAATCATCTTTAAATTTTATAACTGTTGTAGTTAAGTAAGGCTTTTCGTTTGAAAATCCTTCAATTATTTTTTCATTTTCCCTTGTACAATTTTGAACGGAATAAATTTCTTTTGGTCTGTTTTTCTCTTCGATTGTTGCTTCTAAATCAGCAGTATTTCTTGAAGCTTTCATCAGCACGATTGAATCGCTGGTATCCAATACTTTATTTAACCTATCATCAATTTTAGGCACTATTGTTAAAATTTGGTTTTGTTCTACAAGCGCCTCATTTTTAGCTGCAGCGCAGGCAGTGAATGATGTGATGCCAGGAATGGTTTCAATTTCGTATTTATCAATTAATTTTTTTTGCACGTATGAATAGGTACTGAATATTGAACTGTCTCCAAGGGTTATAAATGCAACATCTCTGCCGCTATCCAAATATTGGGCAATCATTTCAGATGCGCTAGTCCAAACTTTTTCAAGTTCCTCTTTATTTTCAATCATTGGAAAGATTGGTGCTACAATCATCAATCTTTTATAATCTTCTCTTTTTTCAAGAATTGGTCGAACAATAGACAATGCAATGCTTTCTTTTTCTTTTGAGGACTTCGGTGAGAATATAACTGGAACAGTTTCTAAAATTCTAGCTGCTTTTAATGTAATTAATTCAGTATCTCCAGGTCCAACACCAATTCCAATCAATTTTCCTTTTTTTACCATATAATCACTTTAGTTTAGAGTTATTTTATTTGATTATTATTTTTCAAATGCTCTTCCTATAATTTATTTATAGTATATTAACTAATATAATCTTAATGTCTAATTCTATTTTTTGTCCAAATTGCGGTATGCTTAAGAGTAATTGTACTTGTAAGATAAGTGCTAAAAAGAAATCAGATGGTCCAACTAATCTATTTAGTTTTTCCAAGAAAATTACTTCATCAATTTTGGATGATGAGATTCCAGAGGTTTATTCAGTCGATGATTATAAACTGGATGAGGGTACCTCAGCATATTTGAAGGAATTATATCCACATATAGACGACGAAATCATTGAAAATTTTCCTTTTGAAGAACCTAGATTGGGGCAATTGGATATTATTCAGGATATCAATGATGCCATAAGGAAAGGATTTAAGTATATTATTCTAGAAGCAGGTACAGGGACAGGCAAATCTGCAATTGCCACCACTCTTGCAAAGATGTATGAATCAGCATATATTTTAACAATGACAAAACAGTTACAATCCCAGTATTCCGATGAGTTTGATTTCCCATTGGTTAAGGGAAGAGGCAACTTTGCTTGTTTAAATGATAATCTGGAAACTACCTGTGACATGGGTGCATGTAAAACCACACCTACAACAAGCAAGTTCTTCTGTCCTTATGGAGTTGCTAAAAACCCAACATTGGATGCAGAATTGGCATTTGAAGATTCATTTGGGGGGACTGTTTTTTATCAATCCGCTAATCATTGCCATTATTGGAATCAAAAAGCCAATTCGATAAATTCTCCAATTACTTTAATGAATTATGATTATGCCATTGTAGAATTGAATTATGTAAAACATTTTGGGACCCGTTCTTTATTGATTTTAGATGAAGCACATAATATCGAAAATAAATTAATGTCAACAATGGAAGTTACATTATACAATAGAACCCTTGAAAAGGATATTAGTAAAGTCATATCTCCAGAAACTTTAAAGGATGGAGAACTTGAAGATTGGAAAATGGAAATTGAAGCTATTTGTGAAAGTTATGAAGACATTGATCTAAAAGAGGTTACTAAAAATAAAGCGGATAGAATCAAATCAACAATTTATAGATTGAAAACACTAAGGGATAACCTTGATAAGGAACCTAAAAATTGGGTCATTGACACTGATGAATTTGGCGTTACCTTTAAACCATTAAGAGTTCACCATTATGCTAAAGATCATTTATTAAAATATGGGGATGTTGTTATCTTTATGAGTGCTACGATTCTTTCCCATAAAATGTTTTCGAAATGGTTGGGATTGAATCCTAATGAAGTTTACCATATTAAAGTCGATAGTCCATTTACCAAAGAAAAAAGGCCAATTATCCTTAATTTGGCTGGAAAGATGTCTGCAAATAGGATTAAAAACACTGCTCCAAAAACAATCCCTATTTTACAGGAGATTTTGAAAAAACATGAAGGAGATAAGGGATTGATTCATACTCACAGTTACAAATGTCAACAGTATATTTCAAGAAATTTAAATAATTCCAGACTAATTTCTCATACTCCACAAAACAGGGAACAAATATTAAATTTCTTTGAAAAGGATGAGAATCCTTTAGTTTTAGTGTCACCGTCAATGAGTGAAGGTGTTGATTTGCCATACGATAAATGCAGATTCCAGATAATCTATAAAATACCATTCCCATACTTAGGAGATAAGCAGGTAAACATGAGAATGAAACGTGACAAAAAATGGTATGCATATAAAACAGTGATGACTCTTATGCAGGCTTACGGTCGTGGAATGAGGGCTGAAGATGATTCATGTTATACTTACATAATTGATAGCGATATTAACATGTTGTTCAAAAGCCCAATGTATAGGTCTTTAATACCTGACTTTTTCAAAGAAGCTGTTGTTAGAGTTAAAAAATAACGGACCTGGAGGGATTTGAACCCCCGATCTCAGGATCCGAAGTCCTGCGTCATTCCTGACTAGACTACAGGCCCAAAATAAAAATAAAAAACTATTTCTTTTTATTTTCTTCTTCAGAATCTATAGAAATTATAGGAAGATCTCCCATTTCTTCAACTTCAGCAAAAATATCATCAATAGTTTCATTATCAAGTACAACTTGTTCATATTCGATTTCTTCAGTTGTTAAAACTTTTTTAGGTTTTTCATGTGCTGGAGGTATATCGTTGATATTTTCTTCAGGTGGTGTGGTTTGGGGTTTAGAAATAGTTTTTGGTTTTTTAAGATTATTTTTTAATTCATCAAAATCAAATTCTCCTATTTTGTAGGATTCCTTGTCTAATGGAATGTTGCTTTTTGGTATAATATTTTCATCAGCTTTTTCCATTTTTTCAGGTTTGTCTTGATTTTCATTTTCAATAGAATCAATACTATTGCTGATATTTGACAGAGGGTTTTTAAAGCCTATAACTTTGTATAATCCGTAAATTAGTAATAATAATCCAATAATTAACAATATTACAAATATGAAAGTAGTTTCACCGGACATAACATGGTCTACAATCTTGTCACTACGTGATTGGAAAGTAATGGCCGCGATTACAATAAATATTAATCCTAAAATAGTACTAACTACTCCCATAATAGGAGTCCTACCTATTTTAGCATTAAAGATATTATCGAAATTTTCTGTAATTTCATTATTTATTTCATCGCTGATTTCTTCAGAGTCTATCTCTTCGTCATCAGATGGCTCTTCGATAACTTTCGGTGTTTTAATAATGTAATCATTGTCAATATTATTTTCTTCTAAATTAATAGCAGAATCAACATTATCTCCAGGATGGTAGATAAATTCATCATCAATTTCTAATCCATCATAGACATGGTCATTTTCGTTGAGATAATCAATTAATTCATTATCCTCTTCAATTCCTTCGAATTCATCATTTATTGGTTCATCTTTGACATTGTTAATCATGTCTTTTAGATTAGAAATTCTATGCTCTTTTTCTTTAGAATCCTTCATGAAATAACCTCAGTGGTAGGCTCTCCATGTATGTTTACATTTAGCACATGTAAAGATACGTGTAGGTGCTTCATCAGCACTACGAGTTTGTTTTAATTCATAATAAGCTTCATCATGTCCACATTCAGGACAAGTTTCTTTAATGGTTGAGCGCATGTCAACATCTTCACCTAACATTTTAACATTATCATCAGTTTCTTTGATTTCTTCGGATACTTCATATTCATCTTTATCTGATAATTTTTGTTCGTATCCACAATTGCATTTTAATATGCCATTTTTTGGAAGTAACATTGCGCCACATTCTGGACAAAATTCCATTTCACTCCTCCTCAATAATGATAATAATATCTTATATGATGTAATTTTTTTTTTAAATTATTTAAATATATACCTTAAAAACTACTTTTAGCTTTATTTAAACAATCTTTTATTATTTTATCATGGTCAAAAGCAATATTGATTTCGTTTAATTTTTCATATGAAAATATGCCTATTTCTTTTGCATCACTGTCAGCTTTCCTATTATTTATATCTCCCCTAGCAATATAAGCTATTGTAATAGTATGGCCTCTTGGATCTCTGTTAGGTTCTGAATAGACATTAACTAACTTCTTAAGTTCAACATCAATATTAGTCTCTTCTTTTGCTTCTCTTATGGCCGCATTTTCAACGCTTTCACCATATTCTACAAATCCTCCAGGCAAAGCCCAATAATCTTTATAAGGATTGTTTTTTCTTTTGATTAGAATGAAATTTAAATCATCATCAAAAATAAAGATATCAGTAGTTATTGAAGGAATTTTGTATTCAGCCATCAAATCACTATAAAAATAATAAGGAAGCTATAAAGCTTCATCAACAAGTTTTTTGAATTCAGAACTTTCTTTTTGAAGTTCTTCAGCTGCTTGTTTTAAGACGATTCTTGGTCTTTTCCCTCTTTTTGTTTTAATAGTCATTTCTGGTTTTCCAGTAAGAGGGTGATCAATATTATAAACAGCATATTCAACATCAGGATTCTGCATTAAGATGTGTCTAAGTGCATTGAAAACACCATGACTTTCATCTTCCACACTAAATGTTAATTCTAATGTTTTTTCTTCTATAATTTTAAAATTTTCATCCATTGTATCAACCTTATTCATCGTTAACATAGTTTTTAGAAACTTTTCTTCTTTCTTTCTTGTTACAAGTATTACATTGAAGTTCATTTTCTTTTTGGGTTGTGTGCATGTAATCTCTGCAACGTGTACACATAGCTTTTAGGACTCCACAATCATCATCTACAGTACCTAAATCAACATTATCTCCAGTAATTTTAACTACTTTGGCTTGAACAATGTCTCCTATTCTAAAAGCATCAGATAATTTTTCCAAGTAGTCTCTTTTTGCTTGTGATATGTGGATAGCGCCCATATATGGTAATGCTAAAGGTCTTGCATTGTCTTTTATACATTCAATATTTACATTAGCTCTTTGAGGTTTTATATCAGTAATTTGTCCATAGACAACATCTCCCACTTTTAAAAGAGCTGGTTTTGCATCTGATTCAACAGATATGACCTTCATTTTTTGATTAATTTTAACATTACCTAGTACTGATGATTTAATATCTCCATTATCATCATAAGTACCTTCTCCTGGAAGATATTGCTCTATAATTCCTAATTTATCTCCAGGCATTACTATTTGTTCATTTTCTATATTCATATTAAAATCACCAAAATAAAGATTTACTAAAATTTTTATTTAATATAATAATTTTATTTATATTACTATTTAAATCATTTGTATCTTTCATGGAATAAGATTTCGTCCAATTGATAGTTTTCCCATTCTCTTTTGTTTAAAACAATTTCTAATTCTTGTGGTGTTAATAATGGTTTTTTATACATTTGTGAATCATCAATAGCTATTCTAGGGCATGCACTTACAACAAATGCGTCCAGTTCCAAGTAAGGTAGCAATACATCCGGATTTACATTATCCACCAAAATTATATATGCTTCCATTCCTTTTTCTTCAAGAATTTTTTTTATTTCCTTTGCAAGCTTCATTCTGTACTGTCCTTCTTTGGAAGATACTAGAATTCCCCATTTTTCAGCGCTTTTTGCTTTTGTTATTCTTGCAAATCTGATTCTTAAAATCCTGTCTGCATATTCGTCCATTCTTCTAAGTTCATTATTATATGGATCCAGAGCCAATACTGGTGTATTTGTAAATAGGTTAATTCCTAGAGGATGGAAATTTCCGCTGCCTATGAATAAAAATATTTCCACATCTAAATTTTTGATTGATGAGAAATTACAGCCGAGCACTTGTCCTTTTCTAGTTGATTTTGATGAGCCCAGTATTACTTCCTTCCCGTTGTCTTCCAGATAATCTTTAATTTCATTTAAAAGATGCAAATGCTGTGTAGTTGTTACTAATCCTATTCTTGAAAAGCCTTTCAGGTCTTCCAAACATTTATTTAAACTTTTTTTAATGTCTATATTGGCATACGCTTCAATAAAAATTGTGGGGACTTGATATTTTAGGGGAAGTGGTGTGTGTCCGTAATGAACGATTAAATCCACTGAATCTTTCATTTTATAATCGCTCACATCACAAGCTCCATAACATGGATCTCCAGAAATTATCACAGTTGCATCGGTTTGGCTTTCAATCATGCCGGCAATTTTAACCGCTTGCATTTTCAGTCCTTCCGGAAATTGAAGCCCTACAGTTTCCACGTTTTTGGAATTTATCTTACGGATTACCTTATCCAAATCCATATCATACATTGACATTTTAATCTTCGATTGTTTTTTCAATTACTACTTTTCCATCAATCACATCTAATTTTATAATTGATAACACGTCCACACCGGTTTCATCTTTAACGATGTTTTTTCCTTCGCCTTTTTCGATAACTGCTACTACTGATTTTATTTCTAAATCTAAATCTTTCAATGTTCTAATTAAAGCTATTAAAGTTCCTCCAGTACTTACAACATCATCAATGAGCAATATTCTTTCGCCGGCATGCAAATCATTAATGTAAAGGTTAGATGATCCATAACCTGTTTTTTGGTAAACTTCTGTTTCTCCTTCAAGTCCATATTGTCTTTTACGGATTACAACAAAAGGGATGTCTGTTGCAAGGGATAATGCAGTAGCTAAATGAATTCCCATAGCTTCAACAGCCACAATTTTATCGATATCTAAATCAGCATGTTTATGAACTACTAAAGAGAGTTCACGTAGCATTTTAGGGTTCATTGCCGGAACGCCATCACTAATTGGATTTACAAAGTAATTGTAATCTCCTTTTTTTACAATTGGGGATGCTTCTAATGATTTTTTTACTTCATCTAACATAGTCTCACACAAAAATTATTAAAGTTTTATTAAATATAATTATATAATATAATAATTAAATAATTTTTCTTACATACTTATTTAATCGAAGTGATAATAATGGCAATGCTCGGAAGTTTAGGAGAAAATCTTACTAATACGATGAAAAAATTAGTAGGGATGTCTGTTATTGATAAAAAAACAATAAAAGAAGTTGTAAAGGATATACAACGTGCTTTAATTCAATCTGACGTTAATATTAAATTAGTATTAGAGTTATCAAAAAAAATTGAAAGCAGGGCTCTTGAGGAAGAACCTCCAAAAGGTATTACCCCAAGAGAACATGTTATAACAATCATCTATGAAGAGATGGTAAACCTTTTAGGTAGTGAGGCTGCTGGTTTGGATATCAATGATAGGCCTTATAAGATTTTATTCTTAGGTCTTCAAGGTAGCGGTAAGACAACTACAATCGGTAAGTTATGCAGGTATCTGCAGAAAAAAGGTTTCAATCCGGCTGTTGTTTGTACAGACACATGGAGACCTGCAGCATATGAACAATTAAGGCAACTTACAGAAGAGATGGACGTTCCTTTATATGGTGATCCGGACAATAAGGATGCACTTGATTTAGCCAAAAAGGGTTTGGAAGAATTTAAGAATAGGAAAGTAATCATTTTCGATACTGCAGGTAGGCACAAAAATGAAGAGGATTTGATTGCTGAAATGGATGAGTTGGATAATATAATCAATCCTAATGAGGCTATTCTTGTCATTGACGGTACTATCGGTCAACAAGCAGGTGAACAAGCAAGAGCATTCTCACAAGCAACCGACATCGGTTCAATTATCATTACAAAATTAGATGGTTCTGCTAAAGGTGGGGGTGCAATGTCCGCTGTTGCTGAAACCGGTGCTCCAATCAAATTCATCGGTACAGGTGAGAGAATAGATGACTTTGAATTGTTCGATCCGGAAAGATTTATTTCAAGATTGCTTGGTATGGGAGATATTAAAAGTCTTATAGAGAAGGCTGAAGAAAATATTGATGAGGATATTGCAGAAAAAACCATGAATAATATGTTAACTGGTAAATTCACATTGATGGACATGAAAAACCAGTTTGAAATGATGAATAAGATGGGTCCAATGCAACAGGTCTTAAACATGATTCCAGGTATGGGAAATAAGATTTCTAAGGAAGCATCTAAAATGACTGAAGATAAAATAGAATCTTATAAGATTATGATGTCTTCCATGACCGAAGAGGAAATGTTGAACCCTAAAATCATCAAGCAGTCACGTGTTCAAAGAATCGCAAGAGGCTCAGGCGTTGATGAAAGTGAAGTTAAAGAGCTTTTAAAGTATTATAATAACACCAAAAAGACCATGAAAGGAATTGGAAAACGTGGTGGCCGTCTAGGTGGCGGAGCCATGAACCGTATGATGGGACAATTCATGAATAGATAACATGTATGAACTAGCTAAACAAATTTTAGATGAAACCGACGGAAAAATCTGTAAGAATTGTCTCGGTCGCAAATTATCTAGAACAATTGAAGGGTCAAACAATATAGAAAGGGCAGAAAAGGTAGCTAAAGAACTGAATATTGATTTGGATGATGTAGACTGTGTGATTTGCGACAATTTATTTGATAAGCTGGATGATGACTTATATAAAAAAATCGATGATAAAATCAATCAGTTGGGCATTGAATTCGATACGTTTCTTGTAGGCTCAAAAATCAGTAAAGATATTCAGCAAAGAGATGAGGATTTATCTTTAAAATTTGAATTGACTGTAGAAACCATAAAAAAGGAAGTTAATAGATTAATAGGTCTTCGAATTTGGGAAATCTATGATAAGGAAGCCGAATTTGAAAGCCAAGACATAGTTTTTAATATTGATTTGGTCGATGAACCAAAAGTTAAGATTCAAATTAATCCATTATACATTGAAGGAAAATACAATAAACTAAAACGTGGAATTCCTCAGACAAAATGGCCTTGCAGCAAATGTAAGGGAAGAGGCTGTGAAGAATGTAATTTCACAGGAAAACAATACCCTGAATCAGTTGAAGAGCTAATTTCCGAGCATTTCTTAAAATTGACTAAAGGTAGAGAAGCCAAATTCCATGGCGCCGGCCGAGAAGACATTGATGTGCTGATGTTAGGTTCCGGACGCCAATTCGTTTTGGAGATTAAAGAGCCGAAAATTAGAAAGCTCAATTTAAAATCTTTAGAAGAGGAAATAAATAAAATTAATGAAGGCAAAACTTCTTATCATGATTTGCACGTTTGTGAGAGGAAAAGAAAAGCAATAATAAAACAGTCTTCACCTGATGCATATAAGGTATATAATGCATTGGTTGAATGTGAGGAGCCTTATGATAAAGATAAATTGAAGGAATTGTTGAATCTAGCTGAAATCCACCAACAAACTCCTTTGAGGGTTTTAAGAAGACGTGCAGATATGATTCGTGTTAAGAACGTTTTGGATTTATCATATGAAATAATTGATGAGAAAACGTTTTCCATGAGGATTAAAACCGAAGGTGGATTATACATTAAGGAATTGATTTCAGGTGATGACGGCAGAAGTCATCCCAATGTAGGCGAAATTTTGGGCGTCAGTGCCAAATGCGTACAATTGGATGTAATTGAAGTGAGTGAGAAGTAGATAACATGGCAGATGAGTTTACACATTTAACTGATAGTGGTGTGCACATGGTTGAAGTTGGTGCAAAACCAGATCAAAAAAGAAGAGCAATTGCAAGTGGAAAAATATGTTTGGATAAAAATACCATTAAATTAATTCAAAATGAAGAAATCAAGAAGGGGAATGTTTTAACAACGGCGCAAATTGCAGGAATCCAAGCTGTTAAAAATACTTCTTCAATAATTCCGCTTTGCCATCCTTTGGCTTTAACTGGTATTGAGCTTGATTTTGAAGTTAAAGAAACTGAAATAATAGCTACTTGTGCAGTTAATACATTAGGCAAAACTGGTGTGGAAATGGAAGCTATTACTGGTGTTAGTGTTGCATTGCTCACAGTATGGGATATGGTAAAAGCCGTTGAAAAAGATGATGATGGACAGTACCCAGATACAAGAATAAGTGACATTCAAGTTATTAAAAAGGAGAAAATTTAAACTTTATATAGGATGAATTTAATATTTATATAATAATTGTTTAATTAATTAACTTAAAGGGAGATAACTATGGCAAAAAAGAATGATAAAATTTCCATGCCTCAGACGGGTGCAGGATTAGTAAGATATTTTGACGAAGAAAGTGTTGGCCCAAAACTTTCCCCTGAGCACGTTCTTGTCGCAACTGTTATTTTAGCGATATTTTGTTTCGTTTTAAGATATTCCGCTTAAAATTATTGTTTTTTAAAAAAACAATACTACTTTTTTTTATTTGATACTATGTTAACTAAAAGAATTATTCCTTGTCTAGATTGTGATTTGCAAGTTCCTGAAGGTAGGGTTGTAAAAGGTGTTGAATTTAAGGAGATTAAATATGCTGGCAATCCAGTAAACCTTGCAACACGCTATTACGAAGAAGGTGCTGATGAGATTGTAGTTTTAGATATTACTGCTTCTCATGAAAGGCGGGCAACAATGGCAGATGTCATCGATAGACTGACTGAAAATGTTTTCATGCCAATTTGTGTTGGTGGAGGAATAAGGAAAGTTGACGATTATATTAAAATGCTTAGAGCAGGTGCTGATAAATGCTCTACAAATACTGCAGCCATTAAAAATCCGGAATTGTTGACTGAAGCTTCAAAGGTTGTCGGTTCACAGGCGGTCGTAATTGGAATTGATGCAAAAAGAAGATATGTTGACCATCCTGATGATGCGCCGGACAAAACTGTCATCGAAACCGACAATGGGTTCTGCTGGTTTGATTCAAGCATTTATGGCGGACGCGAATTTACAGGCATAGATGCAATCCAGTGGGCTTGCAAATGTCAGGAGTTGGGTGCTGGAGAAATCCTTTTAACCAGTATGGATGGCGACGGAACTCAAGCAGGCTATGATATTGAGCTTAATAAAGCCATTAATGATGCAGTTGATATTCCAGTAATAGCCAGTGGCGGTGTTGGAGAGCCAAAAGATATTTTGGAAGTATTTGAAAAAACTGACGTTTCAGCAGCTCTTGCAGCCAGTATTTTTCATTTTAACCAATATTCCATTGGGGAAGTTAAAAATTACCTAAAAGAAAATAATGTGGCTGTTCGCTTATGATTATTAAAGCACCCATTAACTTGGAACTGACTCAAGGGTCTGGTCAAACTTCCCAGCCTCCGTGGAAGAAGGAAGGAGACAGCTTCTGTGATGTTGTTTTAGTAAATCAAAAACCTACTATTTTTAATGTCCGGCAGGCTAATGATAACCTGGATTTTTATTTCACTGGTGATGTTTCTAAAAAGGAAGCCGTTTTAAAATTGAAATATATCTATGATTTGGATTTTGATTTAGATAAATTCTATAAATATTTGCATAACCATGAAGAGCTTAAGGACATGCCGGAGTTCTGCAATGGTTTGAGACTCTTTCTTGCCAAGGATGAATTTGAATGCATCATATCCTCAATTTGTTCTGCAAACAACTCAATCAAACGTTGGACCAAGTCCATCAGTGATATGAAGGAGAAATGGGGAACTGATTATAATGGTTTTTACACATTTCCTGATTTTCAATGCATCCAGGATGCCTTTCTTGACGAATCCGAAGAATTTGAATATTGCGGCAAATGTCGGGATAATAATCTGAAGTCATGCGGTGTTGGATATAGGGCTCCGTACATGAGAAAAGCAAGCGAACTTTTTTTAGATGAATTGAATATTTCAGACATTTCAAAAATGAGTTATGAAGAGGCATTTGAAACTATCTTGAAAGTTCCGGGAGTCGGTCCAAAAGTGGCGGATTGCATATTGCTTTATGGATTTAATTTTAAAGAAGCGTTTCCATCTGATGTTTGGATCAAACGCATTGTTTCTTATTTATACTTTGATGGAAAAGATATCAGCGTTTCAAAGGTTCGGGATTTTGGAATGGAAGAATTCGGCGATTATGCAGGTTATGTCCAATTGTACATGTTCCATTATGCAAGAAAATCAGGTTTGATGGCAAAATTGAAATAACTATTTATATTTTATAATTTAAATATTCATTTTGATGGAAAAGAAAAATTTAATCCTTTTAATTTGTTCAATATTATCGTTTTTCACGGTTTTTGCCGTAAATGCAATCATGGTTGTTGTTCCTTCAATAGCTAGCGAATTTCATATGAGCAATATTGTTCAAAATTGGATTATAATTATATTTTTACTGGTAGTGGCCGTATTGTCGGTTCCTGCAGGTCAAATCTCTGGAAAATATGGACTTAAAAAAGTTACAATCATAAGCATTGTCCTATTTATCATTATTTCAATCGTAACAGTATTTGTCAAATCCTCTGAACAATTTTTGGCATGTCGTTTTATTTTGGGCATTGCTTTATCATTCATTAACGTTACATCCATGTCGATGGTGGTATCAGCATTCAAACCGGAAGAGCGAGGAAAAGCATTGGGAATAAACATCACTGGTGTTTATATCGGTTTGTCGTTATCTCCTGTTCTTGGAGGAATCCTAAATTATCAATTAGGCTGGAGATCTGTAGTATTGTTTGGAGTTCCATTTTTGCTGGTTATACTGGCGTTGCTTTTAACCAAAATCGACGAGGAATGGATTACTTTTGAAAATGTAGCTATTGATTTGAAGGGATCATTAACATATGGTGTTGGAATGGTTCTGTTCATATATGGTTTTACAATACTGCATGAGCCGTTAGGAATGATATTGACCATTTTAGGTATAATAATTTTAATTATATTCGGATTAATTGAATTAAAGCAGGACAATCCAGTATTTGACATCAGATTTTTCAAAAATCGTCAGTTCTTATCATCTAATTTCGCTTCATTGTCCGCTTATTTGGCGACATATGCGGTAACTACAATCCTGAATTATCACTTGCAGTATATCAAGGGTTTTGATTCGGAATTTACAGGAATTATTCTACTTGTTGCTCCATTATGCCAGGTTGTGCTTGCTCCGATTGCAGGAAGATTATCTGATAAGTTTGTTCCACAAATTCTAGCAGCTATCGGAATGGGGCTTGGAACAGTTTCATTGGTATTGTTTTCATTTTTGGGAAGCGATACTCCTATTGAATTCATAATAATTTCAATGATTGTTTATGGTATAGGCTTCGGGCTGTTTTCGCCGCCGAATACAAATGTCATCATGGGATCTGTTCCGCCAAAAGACACTTCTGTTGCATCGGCAGCAGTTTCGACAATGAGGACAGTCGGTCAGGCTATGAGTATTGGAATATTGACACTTGTATTTGCATTGGTAATGGGTAATGTGCCGATTGTTGAAAAATATTATCCCTTGTTAATTACAAGTTCCCAAATCACATGTTTGGTTTGTGTGGTGTTATGTCTTGCATCAGTATTTGCTTCATTGGTGGGCTTTAAATCAAAAAGTAGTGTTGAAAGTTAACTTTAATTTAGTTCTTGTAATAATTCAAATATTCTTTTTGCTTTTAATTGACATCTAATATAGGCATGTTTTAAGTCTTTTGGATTTTTTGAATCATAATCAACCATATTTCTATATTTTCTTAAGACATTTAATCTTTTAGCTATTTTTGCTCCATTGTTTGTTCGGTTTAACAAAGGATGATTGTTAAATGTGAGTCTAGTTTCCCTATGGACTCTACCGGAAGTGGATTGCATTATTTTTTTGCTAATTATATCCAAAAATATGTTGTTTTTTAAAATGTAATCCCTAGACTCTAAGAATGAAGAGTAATAAAATCTGCCAATTCCTGTTCTTAATTTTGCATTATTTTCTTCATTGCTGTATGAATTTGCGAGTTCAAAATATTCATACCAATCAAAATTTTCTTCATTTGACATAAGATTCCACCAAGATAATGTATTCATTCACTGGTTGAGGATAGTCATAGATTATACCATCACTAATTAAATCTTCCTTTTTAAGTAGTATGTCCTCCTTTAATTCGGAATAAATTGTTATTTCAAGAATTTTTTCATTAGGGTCAGTTTCTTTCATGAAATCGAGGGATATATGAGTATAATCTAATTCATTATATGATGATTTTAGGTAAATCGTAGACTATTTTTTTCATTTTCTCATCATTGGCGATAAACTTTTTAATTTCATTTAAATTATCTGATGGAAATTTAAAATGTTTATTAAGAAAATCGTTTAATTCAAGTTCGTTTCCATGCATATTAGCCAATCCGGTGTAAGTATTCTCTTGTGGAATTTGCATTTCTAGTCTTTGTGAGAAGTTATGCCTCATATTTTTTAACCCCAATTATTTAATTAAAAACTATAATATCCTATGTAATGAAGGCTATTTAAATATTACTCCGATATTAAAGCAATTTTACGAAGTAAAAGCAATTTGAAAATAAAAATAAAAAAATAAGGGAAAGATAATTAATTATCTTTCTTCAACGGTGACCTTGTTCATCTTGTCACCTTGGCTGATGGAATCTACAACATCTTGGCCTTTGATAACTTGACCGAATACGGTGTGCACTCCATCTAAATGTGGTTGTGGGCAGTGTGTAATAAAGAATTGGCTTCCACCGGTATCTTTGCCTGCATGGGCCATGGATAATGCACCAGTACCGTGTTTGTGTGGGTTTCCTTCAGTTTCACATTTAATTGTGTAACCAGGTCCTCCAGTTCCATTTCCAATAGGGCATCCTCCTTGAATTACAAAGTTTGGAATTACTCTGTGGAATGTTAATCCATCATAAAAACCTTCGTTTGCTAATTTTTCAAAGTTAGCTACGGTTCCAGGTGCTTCGTTTGGGAATAGTTCAAGTTCAATATTCCCTTTATCAGTTTCGATTGTTGCGACTTTCATTTTATCACCTAATTTTTATAATAGTTATATTAGTTTAATCTATTATTAAATCTATTGCAAATATAATTTCTAAACAAATGAAAAAATGACATTACATTTATTCATCTTTAAATAATATGATGTATTAACATTAAATTAAGGAGGTATTAATTATGGCTAATAAAAATATGGTAATTGCATTGATTCTTTCAGTAATATGGTCAGGATTAGGTTTAATATATGCTGAAGATAGGAAAAAAGGTATTATCTTAGCTGTTGCAGCCGTAATATGTTATGTATTGATGTATTATGTAGCAGCTATTTTTGGAATGGTCGTTTTTATAATCTGGATATATTCCATATATGCAACTTACAAACAGGTCAAGGCAGTTAATGGCGAATAGAGATTTACAAATCTATTCCTTTTCTTTTTTTTAGATTATACCTAATTTTAAGCACATATTTTTAAAATTTTCTTTGAAATCGAGATAGTTTTGTAGAAGTATTTATTATAAATGAAATCTAAAATACTTAATGATTAAATTGTTTAAGGAGGCAGGTTTATGAATACTCAGGAATTAATTAAGATTGAAGATGATTATTTTATTAACACTTTCACAAGACAGCCACTTATTTTAGACCATGGTGAAGGTGTAAAAGTTACAGACATTGATGGAAATGAATATTTAGACATGTTTGCAGGGATAGCTGTTAATGCGTTAGGTCACAATCACCCAAAACTTGTAAAAGCAATTCAGGACCAAGCAGAAAAGTTGATTCATGTTTCTAGCATTTATTACAATGAACCAGCATTGATTTATGCAAAGAAATTAATCGATAAAACCAGTTTCGATAGAATCTTTTATGCAAACAGCGGTGCTGAAGCTAATGAAGGAGCCATCAAGTTAGCCGTTAAGTACACAGGAAAAAGTGAAGTGATTTCCACTGTTGATTCATTCCATGGAAGAACAATAATGACACTTGCAGCAACAGGTCACGAAGAATACCATGAGCCATTTAAAGCGGTAATGCCAAAAGGCTTCATTAATGTTCCATACAATGACATTGAGGCCATTAAAGAGGCAATCACTGAAAATACTGCAGCCATTATTGTTGAACCTGTTCAAGGTGAAGGTGGAGTAAATGTTCCAGATGCAGATTATTTAAAGCAAATAGAAGCGATTTGCCATGAAAAAGACATAGTATTCATAGTCGATGAAGTTCAAACAGGATTTGGAAGATGCGGAACATTATTTGCTCATGAATTGTTTGATGTAAAACCTGACATCATGACAATGGCTAAGGGTATCGGTGGAGGAGTTCCAATGGGTGGAATTCTCTCAACAGAAAAGGTGGCTAGTGCTTTTGTACCTGGTGACCATGGTACCACTTTCGGTGGGGGTCCTTTGGTTTGTGCTGCAGCCAATGCTGTTTTGGATACTTTTGAAGATGAAAACATTTTGGATAATGTTAATGAAGTTGGTGAATACTTCATATCTGAGTTAAAAAAATTAGATAAGGAAATCATTGCTGATGTAAGAGGTAAAGGTTTAATGGTAGGTTTAGAATTGACTAAACCTGGTGCGGAATATGTCGACAAATTAAGAGAAGCAGGATTTTTAATTAACTGTACTGCTGGCAATGTCTTAAGATTTGTTCCACCATTAATAATTACCAAAGCAGACATTGATGAGTTCATAAAAGCTTTAGATGAAATTTTATAAATCATAAAGCATTTGAGGGCATTATTATGGCAGAAAGAAACGAGTATAGATGTAACACTTGCGGATATACTTATACTTCAATTGATGAAATATTCTGGCTTGATGAAGATGGAAAAATTGTTGTAAAACCCTTATTGAAAAGTACGTCTTCTGAAAGTTATAATTCACCTATTAGGGGATTTTTTGCTAAATATTATTGCTATGACTGTAAAAAATTCATAAGCAAATTCATTATAAACAGAAAATCACTTGCATTGGATGATCGAAAGGTTTTTCATTTGATGGAGCAATATGATGACAATCCAAAAATCATCCAATATGACGATGCATTTCAGAAATGTTTAAAATGCGGAGCTGAATTGCCTTCAAAGGCTGAGTATTCATTTGCATTGGATAATGATGATGAATTTCATATAAACAAGGACCTGTTCGGATTTTCAAGTAGTGAAGGTCATAAATTTGCTGGAATTTACTATGGCTATTTCTGTTCAAAATGCAAAAAGCAAATTAATAAATTTGTTGTAACAGAAAATGATGCAAATTTAACGGATTCTGAAATTAAGGCTATTCTTGAAGAGCACACCAATGATTTAACAATATTCATCCGCCGCGATTATGATATTTGTCCTGATTGTGGTGAGGAAGTGTATTACTTAAATCAGAATTCCACATGTCCTATCTGCAGAAGAGACAGATTGACCCTTGTAGAACATATGATGGTTGATTAGATCTCCCAGTTTCTTTTTTTTAACACTTTTTTAAGAGATGTTGAAATCTCTAAATTTTTTATTTTTTCCAAATCGGCCCACATCCAGTCGGTATGTTCATCACTTATTTTAACATCGCCTTTAACATTATCAAGATACATTATTAACTGAACGGTTCTTTTGTGGGAGTAATCGTTTTGAACTGCTTCTGCAAAATCACCCACTTCTACATCCAAGTCTGTTTCTTCTTTGATTTCACGTACAAGCGCATCATCAAAAAATTCGCCTTTTTCTACTTTTCCTCCAGGCAATTCCCACATTTCAGGGTCTGTTCTGCTTTGGGGATGTCTTTTCAAAATTAAAATTTCATCATTTTCATTTTTTATTATTCCGCGTATGGTAAGTCCGTAAGTTTTCATCCTATCACCATTATAATCTTTTCCTGTTAATGTTATTAATTATAATCGGAAATATTTTTTCCTTCAGTAATTTTAAATAGATTAAACAAGATATTTAAATACATAATGTAACTTTTTAGGAGTTTTTATTATGGATTTAAATATTAAAGTAAACGATAAAAACCATCTAGATATTGGTGGAGCAGATGCAATTGATATTGCAGAAGATTTTGGAACTCCAACCTATGTAATTGATGAAAATAGGATAAGAGATAATTATAACAGATTTTATTCCGCTTTTTCAAAATATTACCCTGATTTCAAAGTGTTTTATGCATGTAAAGCAAATACCAACATCGCTGTAATGAAAATATTGGAAAGTGAAGGATGTTGTATTGATGCAGTCTCTCCAGGGGAAGTCCATATTTCTAAAATGCTTGGATTTTCAGGAGACAGAATATTATTCACAGGTAATAACATTACAAATGATGAATTAAAATTTGTTGATGATGAAGGTGCAGTTTTAAACATTGATTCTGTATCAGCTTTAAACAGATTAGCTAAAATCGTTGATCCGGAAGGGTTAAAAATATCATTCAGAGTAAACCCAATGGTCGGTGCAGGACACCATGACCACTGTATCACCGGTGGGGTAATGAGTAAATTTGGTATAATGGATAATGAAGCTGTCGAAGTTTACACATTAGCTAAAGAACTTGGTTTCAATCCTATTGGTATGCATTCCCATATAGGATCAGGAATTTTAGACCCAGAACCATTCAAATTAGCTATTGAATCCACCATGGACATTGCAGGAAAAGTACATCAGGAAGCTGGAATTGACTTTGAATTTGTTGATTTCGGCGGGGGAGTAGGTATTCCATACACTCCCGAAGAAAACATAGTGGATTTGGACAAATTTGCTGAAGTTAATGTTGGATTATTTAAAGAAAAATTGGAACAATATGATATGGGAAACCCTGCAATGTATTTGGAACCAGGAAGATACCTGGTAGGAGATGCAAGCGTACTTTTAGTAACTGTAAACAGCGTAAAACAAAGTTACAGAAAATTCATTGGTGTAGATGCAGGTTTCCACACACTTCTCAGACCTGCAATGTATGGTTCATACCACCACATTGTTGATGCAAGCAAAATGGATGCTCCTAACACTCAGGAAGTTGATGTTGCGGGTAATGTATGTGAATCAGGAGATTTATTTGCACGTGACAGGCCAATGCCTGATGTAGAAGAAGGAGATGTATTAGGAATATTAAATGCAGGAGCATATGGATTTACAATGTCTTCTAACTATAATTCAAGACCATTAGCTTCCGAAGTATTGGTGACTGACGGTGAATGTAATTTGGTCCGCGAAAGAGAAACCTTTGAAGATTTATATGCAAAACAAAGCATTCCACCACATTTAGAATAAGTTGATTATTATGGTTGATTTAAAAGGATTAAAATTTTCAAAAATGCATGGAATAGGCAATGACTTTCCAATAATCGATGAAAGCAAAGGGGAAGTCATTCCCGAAGCGGATAAACCGGAAGCATGTAGGATGTTATGCCACAGAAACTTTGGTGTCGGTGGAGATGGAGTATTATTTGTAGAACCATCCGATGTAGCAGATATTGGGTACAGAATGTTTAACCCTGATGGAAGCGAAGCTGAAATGTGTGGTAATGGTATAAGATGCTTTGGAGATTTTGTTTACAGAAAAGGTATTTTAAAACAGGAAAAAATGGCTGTTGAAACAAGGGCTGGAATCAAAACCATCGAAATTACCCTGGAAAATGACGAACCTGTATTGTTTAAAGTAGATATGGGATTGTCAACATTCAAGACACCTGAAATTCCAATGAATTGTGATGATGAAGAATTTTTGGATGGTAAATTGGATGTTTTAGACACTGCTTTCAACTTAACAGCAATCAGTGTCGGAAACCCTCATGCAATAATATTCGTTGATGATGTTGATGATGTTGACATTAACAAATATGGTCCGGCTATTGAAGCTCATGAAGTATTTCCCGAAAAAATCAATGTACACTTTGTAGAAGTTATTTCTAAAAATGAAGGTAAAATGATTACTTGGGAAAGAGGAGCCGGAGTAACTCTTGCATGTGGAACAGGAGCAACATCTACTGCCATTTCAGGTTTCAAACTAGGTTTATTTGATAATGATGTGTTGCTTCACTTGCCTGGTGGAGACTTAAAATTCAATGTTTACGAAAAAGAAGATGCATTAGGGGCCTTTATGGAAGGCCCGGCTATGCTTGTTTTTGATGGAGAATTTTAATTCTCCTTTATCTATTTATTTTTTTCCTGTATAATCCTACTGCAATGTCAAGCACGGCAAGCACGATTATTAAGATTGTCCAAATATTTATTCCTTTAAATATAGCAAATAGTGCCCCTAATATTATAAGGATAACTCCTATAAGTACTAATTTTTGCCATTCTTCCATATGATCACCTAATTATATTTTATAAGCATTAATCAATGTTATATCTTCAAAAAAGAAGTGTTCACTGTCAGCTATTTCTGCAATAAAGCCTAATTTATCTAGCATGTCTAATGTTTTTTCATTATCTGAAAGTGAAGACTGAATCAGTTGGACAATTCCTCCATCATTTAAATGATTTCCCACTTCATTTAAGAAAACATCAATAACTTTCCTACCATTTAATCCACCATCGAATGCATAATTTATAGTGTCTTCTAAAACTTCCCCATCTTCGGTTGGTAGATATGGAGTATTAAATAAAATTACATCAAACTTTCTATTTGGCACTGGTTCAAATAAATTTCCAAATAAAATTTCAATATTTTCAATGCCATTGTCCTTGAAGTTTTTCTCAGCAAGTTGGCATGCATCAAAATTTATGTCCGTCACCGTAATTTTGTCAGTTAATTTTGAGGCATACATTGCAACAATTCCTGAACCCGTTCCAATTTCCAAAACACTTTGACCTTCTTTTATTAATAAGTTATCTGCTAGCAAATAGCTATCTTCGGCAGGAATATAAACGTTATCATCAGTATTAATTATAAAATCAGGCATGTTATCTACTCATTAAAAATAGGATTCAGTTCCTTTGATAATTCCAATATCTCTTCGGGAGTTAAGCTAACAACCCTTTTAGATAAATATTCATTGATTTTATCAGATTCAATGCTGTTAAGTCTTTTTTTAAGTATTTTTTTATCTATATTGCTTATGATATGCCTTGAATCGATCAGGGCATTTTTAATTTTTTTATTTCTATGTTGAAAAAGAGCCTTTGTAAACTTTGAATATGTTTTAAAGTCAGTATCGGGAATTTTATTTTCTTTTGGTGTTAGTTTAACAACAGTGGAGTCGATTTTTGGTTTTGGAATAAAACTTTCAGAGCTAACGTCAGTCAATGCTTCGACATTACACTTAAAATATAACATTGCTGAAAGTCTGGAGTAATCTTTAGTTCCAACTTTCCCGGTCATGCGTTCAGCAAATTCCTTTTGATACATTAAAATAGCTAAATCAAAATCATAATCTAAAAATTTAAAGGTGATTGGTGATGAGATTTGATAAGGTAGATTTGAAATGATTTTATTGAATTTCGGAAAGTCAACACTTAATGCATCATCATTAATTAGTTCTACATTATCTATTTTTTCATCTTTAAGTCGTTTGGCTAATATTTTACAAATATTTTCGTCCTGTTCAATAGCTATTACTTTTTTGGCTTTCTGTGCAATTTCAATTGTTAGTGTACCTATTCCGGTTCCTATTTCCAAAACAGTATCATCTTTATTAAGATTTCCAAAGTTAATAATTTGATCTCTTTTATTTTTATCAATTAAATAATTTTGACCAAGATTTTTATTTAAGGTTATCCCATGCTGATTTAAAATATTTTTGGTTATTTTAGATAAGGATTGTGAGGTATCACTAGTCAATTTATCACTTTATCTTGGTTTTCTTTGAGCTCTTGGAGCTTGTGTGAAAATATTGTATTTGTTTTTACCTCTTTTTGGATTTGAGGTATCTAATTCTTGCTGTATTCTTTTTACAATCATTCCTGCAGGATCTGTAAGTGTTGGAAGTCTTTGTGAAATGTCTTCAAAACTTTCAAAAGGTTTTTCTTCCCTTGCTTCAATGATTTCCCACATGTATTTTTTACCAATTCCAGGAATTAACTCTAATTTATGAAGTCTTGTACTTAATGCCTCAGCGGTATTAAAGAATTCAACGAATTTATCCTCATTTGCTTCAACAATATCGCGAATAGCATATTCTAATTCGATTCTACTAGTCGCTGTTAAGTTTTCATAATCTAATTTTCCAAGCACCCTATATACTTTATCTCTTTTACCTTTTCCAATATATACGGTGTCTTGAATTTCTAAATCTACTCCATTTTTAGGAGCTAATTCTAGTAAAGTGAATTGTTCTGTACCAATAGCTTGAGCAATAGCTTTTCCACCAAATTTGGACATGTCAGATTTAACATATCCGCGACTTAAATAGTCAAGTACAACAGCATATTCTTCTTTTTTTGTTGCTGGTGCTTTTTCTTTTTTATTTCTATTATCCATGTTATCACTTCACTATTGTTTTTTTTTCTTTTGTCTAAATCGACTAAAGATAAACTTATTATTAAATTTTATTTTTAAATGTAATAAACATATCTAAAAAAAGCCAGTATTATTAAAATTTTTTTTTAAAAGAATAAAAAAAGAGAATAGTTTTAGAACTATTCGGAAATATCATATTGTTCTAAAAGTTCTAAAATTTGTTCCATTTCTTCTTTATCTGGTTGATAAGGTTCTTTTGCAAAAATTAATCTTAAATCTGCAAAATCTTTAGGAACTAAATCTACAATATGTACAATTGCCCTAGTTCTTAAGTTAGGGTGTTCTTGCTCGAGTTTTTCCATGATTTCTTCACTGTCCTCTGCAGAGAATTTTTTAAATCTTGCAAGATGGTTTAAAGTAAGATTTTGCTCATAATTTAATTCATTATCTTGGGAAAACTCGTCAAGTATTTCTTTAACTTTTGCACTTGGTATTGCTTCAGTTTCAATTATTTTTTTTCCGATCATAAAAATCAGTTTTGTAATTTTAAGTGGTCTGGTCTAACAATCAATTCTTTTGCTTTGTTTCCATCTTTTAAAGATACAATGTAAGCTTTTCCTTTTTGACCAGTGACCTTACCAGTTTTACCATGGAATCTAGGAGCAGGCTGTCCTTTTTGGATACTTGGGTTAATGGTAATGTGAACTAAGTCTCCTTCTTCAAATTTTTGGAGTCTGTTAGTGATTGGATTAGTTCTACCTGGCCTTTGTACTTTAGTCATTTTTTTTCTTGATCTACTTTTCAATCCTCTTGGTCTTTGCATATAAATAACCTCTTAATCAGTTCTGTCTGCGTATATAGTTAATCTATGTTATCATCTACCTAGTATTAAAAAGCCCATAAATACTAGTAACATAGAATGTGAAAATAATAAATTATCATCAGTGATATGATAATATTATAATTTTAGTTTGATGGTATTAATATACTTTTACATTTTTGGTAATTTTTAAGATTTTTTCATTGTAAATTTTTTTTTAGTGTTGGTTGTGGTGTTGAAAAAAAGGTGGATAAAAGATAACTAAAAATTTAGTTATCTTCAAATCTTCTTCTATCAATCAATTCTTGACGTTTACCTGGGTTCCAACCGCCGGATGCAGATTTTGCACGTCCAACTTGTTGCACGTATCCGGTAATTCTGTCATACCATTCTACATCTTCACTTTCACCACAGGTAGGACAAGTATTGTTCAAACCTTTCATTAAGGTTTTACATTTAAGACAGAAACTTAAAGCTGAGCTGTAAGCCCAGAATCCAATATCGGATTTTTTAGCAATTTTATTTGTTAAACTCATTAATGAGTCTGGATCAGACTAAGATTCTCCCATGAATGCGTGGAATATGTGTCCACCAGGAGTTAAACTGTGGTATTGTTCTTCAATTTTGATTTTTTCAATTAAAGAAGCTCCAGTGTCTACAGGCACATGTGAGGAGTTGGTGTAGTAATTTGCATTTCCTTCACCTTGTACAATAGCCTGATCACCGAATTGTTTTTTATCAAGTGTTGCAAACCTGTATGCAGTAGATTCTGCAGGGGTTTGTAAAACACTCCATCTAAGTCCAGTTTCATTTTTCAATTCGTCAGCTCTTTGGTTAACGTATTCAAGACATTTTATACCAAATTTGTTCGCATCTGGATTTTCAATACCTTCTCCGAATAAGGATAGTAACATTTCGTTAAGTCCAACGAAACCGAAGGATAGGGTTGAATTTTGGATTCTGTAGTATGAATCTTCAGCTACTTGCTGTTTTAAGAATGGTAAGATGTGGAATTCATTTAAACATTTTAATCCTTGTTCTCTTCTAAGCATTAAGGTTTCAACAGCTAAATCCATGTATTCATCCAAGTATTCGAACACTTGGGATTCGTCTTTGGATTGGTATCCGATTCTTGGGAAGTTTAAGGTTACGTAAGCTAAGTTACCAGTTCTTAAACAGTCTTGATCCCAGTCACCAGTCCATGTGTCTTGTAAACAAGTTCTACAACCCATATAGTTAGCCATTTTTCCTCTGTATTTAGGGAACATGTTTACGAAGTATGATGAACCATATTTTGCGGATAATTCGTGAACTAAACGGATATCATCTTCATATTCGCTAGTCATGGTTTCTTTACGTAATGTGTAAATAGTATTTGGGAATAAGTGAGGTTTACCTTCGTTATCTCCTTCGAGTAATGTTTCGGTAAAAGCTCTTTGTATTAATCTAGTTTCTTCCTCGAAGTCTGCGTAGGTTCCGACCACTTTACCTTTTGGTCCGTATGCAGTTTCGTCTTTCAAGAAGTCTGGAACACCAAATTCTAATGCCATACTTGTAAATGGAACCTGGGATCCTCTTGCAGCGTATGCCATGTTTAAGTTGTAAACAAGCATTTGAACAGACTGTTTGATTTCATCATAGGTTCTGCCTCTTGCAAATGGTGCTACAAAGACGTTCCAGAGTGACATACCTTGTCCACCGGACATGTTTTGTTGTGCTGCAAGCATGATTTCACCGGTGTGGTTCATTAAGGTTTCCATGTGGTTTGGAGCACCTGCAATGGAAGTGTGGTCCCCGGTACCGTCCACTTTAAGACCATATTTAATGAAAGTTCTGATGTCGTGTTGCATACAGTTTAAAGGTCTTCCAGCGAAGAATTCTAAATCGTGAATGTGAATGTCACCGGCCATGTGGGCATCTGCCAAGTGTGCCGGGAGCATTTTTAATAATGCATATTGTTTTAATGCTTCGTCTGCTACATGTTTGTGAATACTTTCTGGGTTGTGGATCATATTTGCGTTATCCCTGTTACCATTTTCGATTAAAGAGGTAATGTTGTATACAGGAATACCTAAACGAGTGTAACGGCTTCTTAAATCTTCCAAACCATATTCAATTAATTTTGTGTTAACCATTTCCCTAATCATTGGAGCGGTTAAGTATTCAACATTTAATTTTTTAAGTTCTTTCCAAGTTTCAGTAGCAATTTCAAAAGCAGTTTCTTGGCTAGCACCGGTTTCTTCAATTAAGGTGTTAGCGATTTTTGATAAATCGAATGGTTCGATAGTATCTCTTGAAGTACGAACTTTTAATTGTGTACTTGCTAAATATTTATTTGCGATTTCACTATCGATGTCTTCTAAACATTCATAAACTATCTTTTTGATTTCTTTAGTTGTAATTCCATCGTATAGTTGGGATACAACAGTTGCCACAATTTTATCAGATTCAAAAAAAGGAGTTTCAACCATTACTAATGATTTTACCAATTTTTCATAGCTGAATCTTTCCTTTATTCCATTATTTTTCTCTACGTTTATTTTAACGGATTCATTTAAATTATGTCCGATTTCTGAACTTCTTTCCATATTATTATCCACCTTATATTTTAAACTAATTATAATATTGAACTTAATTGTATAATTATTGTTCGTATTTATACGAACTTTTTCTAATTAAGTATTCTATTTTTTTTTAGTATTTAAATTGTTCGCCTTGAAGCGAACGGCATTTATATACTCTGAAATTTATTATGTTGTTGCTATTAAAAATCAATAGTCCGAGAGCACATGAAAAGTAATATGTTCTTTAGAAGAAAATGTCTAAAGAACTTTGTTTGGATTTATCACTTTCAAAAAGCGAGTTGATTCCATACTCTTGGATTTCCAAACGCTGCTTTAAGTAATGGGAAACAGGGTATCTGCTTACCAAATCTCTTGAAATTTCCAGATACTTTGTAACTGACCCTTTTGAAACAGAAAGGATTAAATTACCTCCACAGCTGCATTTTCCGGTAAGGGGCATTCTTCTGTATTTTGCACCACATTTTGTACACCGTACCTTTTGCTTGGAAAATGCTCTTGAGTTGCCCATAATGTCCGGCAAAAAGTGAGAAGATAGAACCTTTTCTACAACTCCACGCTGGTCAACAGCACGTATAGTCTCGGCAAGGCTAATTTGAGCTTCTACTTTCTCTCTCATTGAAGGCAATCTCTTGTAAAGACACACTGTAGGTCCCGCATGGATGCTTGAGGTATGGTGTGAAAACATTAACCCCTCATATTGTTGTGGTGTTCCCAAATGCATTTCTACATTATCAATGTATTCTAAAACATCAGCAGGTTTATGTGGAGTATATGTCTCTTCGTAAAATTCAACAGGGAACCTCTCGAATATGTCTAAATTGTGAGATTCATCGTCTATTTCTTCCGGATCTATTCTTGAAGATAAAACTAAAGGAGCATCCATACTTCCTCCTCTAGTATTCGGCAAGTATGTTTTTGAAAAGTTGATTAAAGCATCTAAAAGTAACATTATGGCATCTTCGTCACTGTCACAGTTTCTACGTTTTGCAGAATGGAAATATGGGTGTGCATAACAACCTAAAGCCTTTGTAAACCCAACAATTCTTCCTAAAACTCCTGCAGATGTGTGCGGTGCAAGACCTGCAACCAGATGTCCAATCAAATCACTTCTATCTTTAACGTTATAAAATGCTTCCATTCCATAATATCTTGTAAGCTCGTCATCTATAAACTGAGCAGTTCTAAGTAAATATTCACCGCAATTATCAGATATTACAATATCTTGAACTTTAAGCTCAATGATCTGGTCTTCATTTTCAATTGGATTTCCATAACAGTCCTTTTCATAACCCATTTCCAGCAATTTTTCAACACTGACTCCGATTTCCTTTGGAATGAAATGTGTCAGTGGCAAATCAGTTGAATCATGACGTATTGTCCCATCCTTAAAAGTAAATACTTCATTTTTAGCTCTTAATATGCCTTTTTCAAGAGGTTCTGGCAGTTTAGCTTCTGAAATCATTCCAATAACTCCTTTTACCTCATCAACCCTCCTTACTTTGACATTATCTGATGCATTTTTAAGCATGCTTGCAAGGGGAATGTTTTTTGCACTTGGGGAGCTGATTTCAGTTGGATGGCCACATTTAGGACAAAGTGAGTTAAATGTGCTGATTCCACATTCAGGATTGGTACATTTTCTTCTTGATAGTTCAACTTTTATTTTTCCTTTTTTAGCGGCAGTAGCTATTAACCTCCTAGAACCACCATAATTGCCAATTGGGAATAAACCATGAGGTGCAGGTTTCATTAACCGTTCTTTAGATTTTTCAGGTCTTCCTACACGAGTTCCAATATATGCCGGAGACTTGTTCTTAATCTCTACTGGAGACACTTCATTCACTGCTTCGATTGTTGTATCTCTTTTAGGTAACTTTTTAGACAATGTTACCAGTAATGCATAGGCATGATCTTTATTGATAATGATTTTTCCATCACGAACAATATGGGGAACACCGATTATCTCTAATGTTCGTTTTGGATAGGATAAATCTAGTTTAATTCCTTCATCCTGCTTAAAGCTTGATTTACATTTATTTATCAAATCAATCAATGAATTCAAATCATCGATGGTCACGTCATTATAACAGTAAGTGTATTTTGGATGAAGCGGAATGTCATAATTCTTGGATAATGTAAAAGCTTCAATAGAAGTCAGATATTCATATTCCAGCTTGTGCAAATCTAAATCATTGTTATTTTCATCAAAGTTTTCACTTCTGGTCAATAGTTGTATCCACCATTCCTCGCACCATCCTGACGGATATAATGGTTGGTTGTTTCTTAAAAACTCTCCAAATGCAACAAGCATGTCTCCTAAAAATAAGATTTCAACAACATCCTTTTTAAGTTCACGGGCTTGGCGAATACTATCAATTGCTACAACATCACCGTTTTTAAGTTTAACTGTCGGCCCTTCGATGGAATCAACCGGAACAACACAGTTACCTTTTCCAGGGTATTCAATTTTAAGTTGTGTTCCAACAGCCAGAAATTCAAGCAAGGCCATTGTAGCAGGGTGAACCCCCATTGTAGCAAGGCCAGTATTTCTACTTCTCCCATATCTTAATCTAAATCCTCCTTTTTCAGAAGGATAACCTAAAATAGGCCTTCCACCAATAATATCCTGGATATATTTTGGTTCACTTACAATATCAGAATCTCCACTGTCATCGCTTTTGGAATCATCTTTTTTAGGCTTTGAATATTCTGTAAGCCATTCCCAATCAAGCTTTAATTTTTTGGAAATTTTATGAATTTTTTTGGATTTTTGGATTACTCCTTCAACCATCGCAAGAAGCGCTCCTCCACGAATATTATTTGTTTCAACACGTTCCAGGTCTCTGTGGGATACCTCTACTTTGTCGGTCTGTTCTCCTGTAACTTCAACAGGAATATTTTTTGCGGCGAATCTCACTTCTTCTGGTGTTGGTGAGTATTGTAAGTTTGTAACTTCTGATTCGTAAAGTTCAACTTCTTCCACATATCTTTCGATTTCCTCATCAATCGGCTTGAATGCGTCAATATTAATAGCTTGTCTAATTTTATCTCCTAAAAGAACGGCTAATGCTGCAGCTGTACCTCCCGCACTTCTGATAGGTCCTGCAAAATAAACTCCAATATATTTTGTCCCATCAAAGTTCTCTTTGATTTTTACTTGTGAAATACCTTCAAGAGGCGCGGCCACCACTCCTTCTGTCAAGATGGCTAGTGCAGTTCTTAAGGCCTGGTCACATCTTTGCTCTTCGTTGTACTCTGCCTTTTCACCTTTAAGTTCAAATGTTCCGTCTGCAATTTCAGCAGCAATTTCAAAAGCAACTTCTTCTCTTGTTATATCTATCTCTAATTCTTTAATACGTTGAGCCACACCTTCAGGACCAACAAGCCCTTCTACTCTTTCTGCTAAATCCTTTGCAAGAGGCACTTCAGTTTTTGTTTCAACATCTAAACCTTTTGATCTCGCTTCATTAGCAATTTCATATAGGTGATGGGTTTCAGCTTCTAATCTGTCAAAATAATCCATTTTATCGCCACAAATTATAAAAATTAATTCAGTAATTATCTATTGATTTTCATGATATTAATATTATTTGCAAGTGTGAAAATATGAATTGGAATTAATGTTGAATCTGGATTTAGATAATATTTAAATAGATAGTTAAAGAAAATTTTAATTTTAGTATACTGTAGTCGAACTTTGAAATTATTGCTATTTTGGTGATAAAATGTCTGACAAAAAACCAATTAATGCCATGTATGGCACTAAAATGAGTTTAAATCTTGATAAAATTAAAAAAGTACCTAAAAAAGAAGATATTGAAGAAACTCCTGTTGAACAAGTCAATGAAGTAGTTGAAGAGCCTGTTGAAGAGGTTGTTGAGGAAGTTCCTGAAGAAGTAGTTGATGAACCTGTTGAAGAGGTTGTTGAGGAAGTTCCTGAAGAAGTAGTTGATGAACCTGTTGAAGAGGTTGTTGAGGAAGTTCAAGAGGTTGAAGAAGAAATTCCAGAGGAAACTCCTGTTGAGGTTGAAGAGGAGGTTCCTGAAGATGTAGTTGAGGAAATCCCAGAAGAGATTGAAGAAACTCCTGAACCTACTGATGATGTAGTTGAAGAGAAGACACCTGAGACTTCTGGCAATGATGATATTGTAGCTAAATTGAAAAAGGAAATTTCTGAAAAATCAGAAAAATTATCTAATCAATCTAGTGAGCTTAACTACTTAACTAACAAAGTTATTCCGAAACTCAAAAAGGAAAATTCGGAACTCAAAAGTCTTAAAATTGAGTTAACTGATGCATTGGAAAAAAGTACTAGAAAATACTTTGATCAATTAGACATTAGTGCTGATTTAAGTAATAAAATAGGAAAAATCGGCGCGGAAAGTGCTGTTAATAAAGTGAGGGCAGATAAATTAGAATCTGAACTCAACGGCATTAAAGAAACTTATGAGTCTAAAATTGATGCTTTGAAAAAAGAGATTGAGTCATTTGACCTTTCTGAATTGGACCACTTTAAAGAAATGAATCAGAAGTTACGTGATGAACTTAAAGAAGTAAACGATAAATTAAACAAGTCTAAAGAAGAAAATAAAAAGCTCAATGACGAAATCATCGATTTAAGAAATGATTTAATTGAAATTGGTGATTATAAGGATGAAGTAGATAAGAAAAATAATCACACAATTGCTAAATTGAATGAGGAGATTTCCTCTCTTAGCACACAATTAAAAGTTAAAGAAAGTAGTTATGATAAGTTGTCTAACGAATCAAATAAAACTATTTCTGATTTAAGAAAACAAGTTAGGAAACTTGAGGAATCTTTAGAAGAAAAATCCAGTAAAGGCGGATTATTCAACAGATTTAAATAGATGATTATTCATCTATTATTTATTTCTTTTTTTTAATATGTTTGGCGATAATTATTTTATGGATGAAGCTATTAAGGAAGCTCAAAAGTCTTTAACTGAAGGGGGCATTCCTATTGGTGCAGTTTTAGTTAAAGATGATGAAATAATTTCCAGAGGACATAATAGATTAATCCAAGAGGATTCTGTACTGTTGCATGCTGAAATGGATGCAATTGAAAATGCAGGGCGCTTGAATTATGAAGATTACATAAAATGCACATTATATACAACTCTTTCTCCATGCCCGATGTGTTCTGGTGCTGTAATATTGTATAACATACCTCGTGTTGTAATTGGAGAGAATACCACATTGATGGGAGCTGAAAATTTACTCGCGTGTAATGGTGTTGAAGTGATTGTTTTAAATGACATGAGATGTAAAGATTTATTCTTAAAGTTTGCATGCAATAATCCTGGCGTTTGGGAAGAGGAGATTGCAAAAGTTGGAAACACAACAGAGGTCAAATAATGGAAATTATTGTAACTGATGAAAGGGATGAAAGGTTTATAGAATTCTGTTCATCTTTTGGCTGTTTTTTAGATGAACCGCAGGTAGTTTTGCTTTTAACAAGTTTTGGCAAAATTGTCGGGTGTTCCAGTTTCAAGGTATATGATGCCGATTCTTGTGAAATCACAACATTATTCTTGAATTCTTATGATGACCGTGAAAAAATAGCATATAAGCTAATAAGACAACTTGAAAAGATAGCTATTGATTATGAATTTAAGAAGGTCAAAGTCATTTTTGACAGTAAAGAGGATATTCTAATTGAGATATTTGAAAAATTGGATTATCGTTTTGTTGATGATGTCTGTATGGAAAAGGAGTTTAAAATTTTTGTTTGACTGTTTTTATTCAAAAAAAAAATAAAATTTAAAGATTAAGCTTCCTGTCTTAATCTTTTTACAACAAAGTCTTTATCTAAGCTTAATAAGAATGATGCTGCTCTAGGGCCTTGTTTTTGACCGAGAATCATTTTATAAATTGCTTGGAAACCTTTTTGTGGTTTCAATCCTTGAGCTTCTAAAATTTCATACATCGCATTATGTAATTCTGTTGCATCATTGAATTCGGTTTTTTCCATTAAATCAGCTAAATCGCTTAGGAATTGGGTTTGTTCATCAGTTAATGGTAATTTTGGAACTTTTTTAGTTTGCACTTGGAATTTTACAAATTTAGGTGCATAAGTGTCTAACCAATATTTTACATTGTCAACCCTTTCACGGTATTGAGCCAATTCAGCTTCAGTTAAATCACCAAATTCTTTGTCTTTAAAGCTTTTAGTTAACTGTGAATTTTTCTTAAGAATCGCAAAGATTTTCTCAAGGTCGTCTCCAGCAATTTGATATGCATTTACCAAGAATCTGAAAGGTGGTCTGAATGGTAACGGACTTCCTTCATTAATTTGAACTATCTCATAGATTTCCTTGAATTTTCTTGCTTCTTTTTCAGATGGAGCTTCAACTTCATCATAGAATACTTTTTCCACAGTATCAAATTGGTCAATAAAGTCTAAGTAAGGCATTTTTGGTGAAAAATCCTTCGCCTTCATAGGTTTTGATCTGAATAGGTAGTAGTGGAGACTTTCGGCAGGTCCGATTTTCAACCATTCGTCAGGTGCGAAAAATACACCGTGAGATTTACTCATCGCTTCCCCATCAAGAGTAATCCATTCGTATGGCACTGGGTAAGGTGCAGGGTAGTCAAAGATCTTTTCTGAAATCACGCTACTCACGTCATATGATCCTCCACTGGCTGCATGGTCTTTTCCGAAAGGTTCACAGGTAGTCCCGAATATTTTCCATCTCGCTGCCCATTCCACTCTCCAAGTGAGTTTACCGTTTCCGGATTTAATGTCCATTTCACCTTCGTGGCCACATTCACATCTGTATTTAATAATGTCTCCATCGTAATCGTAAGCATAAGTGGTATTCACACGTCCACATTCATCACAAATTGGGTTGTAAGGAAGCCAATCATCTGCTAAGGGTTCTCTTCTGTATTGGTTGAATATTTCTTTTATTTCTTCAACATTTTCAAGTGAAGTTCTTATATAATCATTATAAACTCCTGATTTATACATTTCAAAACCGGATTTGGTTTCTATTTCTATTCCATAGTCACCCATCACTGAAAGTAATGGCTTTTCAAAGTGTTCCACAAAGTTAGCACAACATCCGTCAGGACATGGAATCATTGAGTATGGCATTCCTAGGTATTTGTCGTATTCTTCAGGTAATGGATAAGGAACTTTTCTTAAAGGATCGTGGTCATCTGCAATCCATATTGTTTTAGCTTTTTTTCCTTTTTCTCTTAATTTCTTCCCGATTCCGTTAGCTATAAATATGTCACAAGAGTTTCCAATATGTATCGAACCTGAAATGGAGGTTCCACTAGCAATGACATGTTCTTCTACGTCCATTTTACTTAATTCATCAGCTATGTTTTCAATCCAATGTGTCATCTATATTCACCATTTTAATAAAAAAGTTATCATAAAATAAGTATATTAGTTTAACTTTTGTATTTATTAGTATAAAATATTTATCTATAGTTTTATTTTATAAATTGTATTTTCATTCAAAATTAGTATATTCAAAGTTAATTTAGTTAAAAATAAAAAAGAAGTTAAATAGATAAATATATCTATTTAATTAAGTCAGAATCGGATTGATCTAACCATTCGTTCACGATTTTTACTGCACAGTAGTTACCACACATGGTACATGTGTCCTCTTCTTCAGGAGGTCTTTGGTCTCTTTTTGCACGTGCAGCTTCAGGAAACATTGCACATTCATATTGTGCTTCCCAATCAAGTTTTTTACGAGCTTCGGCCATAGCCAAATCTTGTGAACCGTCAATTTGGCCGGATGCTAAGTCTCCAGCATAAGCTCCAATCTTAGTTGCAATTACACCTTCTCTTACATCATCTGGGGATGGGAGAGCTAAGTGTTCTGCAGGAGTTACATAACAGATGAAGTCTGCTCCAGCTTTTGCGGAAGATGCTGCACCGATGGCAGATACGATGTGGTCATAACCAGGTGCCACATCACATACGATTGGTCCTAACATATAGAATGGAGCGTTTGAACACATTTTCTTTTGAATCATTACATTGGTTGGAATCTCATTGATTGGAATGTGTCCAGGTCCTTCAATCATACATTGCACTCCAGCTTCACGAGATCTATCAATCAATTCCCCTAAAATGATCAATTCTTGTATTTGGGCCCTATCAGTTGAGTCTGCGATAGATCCTGCTCTCATACCGTTAGCAAGTGAAAGAACAACATCATGTTCTTTTGCAATTTCTAAAACATAATCGAAGTTTGCATACAATGGATTTTCTTTTTCGTTTTCAACAATCCATCCTGACATGAATGAACCTCCTCTTGAAACAAGTCCTGTTACACGGCCTTGCCTTTTGAGTCTGGTTAATGTTTCAATGTTGATACTACTGTGGACTGCCATGAAATCGATACCATCTTTTGCTTGTTTTTCGATGGTGTTAAATAAATCATCTTCAGTCATGTAAATTACAGATCCATCTCTTCTAATGCTTTCAATAGCTGCTTGATATACAGGTACTGAACCAACTGGCAATGGAGACATATCCAAAACTCTATTCCTAATTACATCTAAATCTCCACCAATACTTAATTCCATTAAACAGTCTGCGCCATGGTCGATTGCAATCTGTGCTTTTAAAACTTCTTCATCAAAGTTCACGATATCGGTTGATGTACCGACTGTTGCATTCACTTTTGTTCTTAATCCTGCACCAATACCTGATGCTTCAATGTCTCTATTCACGTTACTAGGTATTACAATTGTACCTTGAGCTACTGATTTTAAGATGAAATCTTCTGAAACATTTTCGATTTCCGCTACATGCTTCATCTCATCGGTTAAAATACCTTTTTTTGCATCACTAATTTGTGTCATCTTATATCATCCCTCAAATAAGATTTATAACAGTCAAATTTAATTTAAATTTTTCTCATAGTTATTTGATAATCACTTATTTTTATTTAATAGTATTTAAATTAATAGGATTATTTTTAATGCTATTTAATTTGAAATATTTAAAGTTTTTTTTAAAAAATAAGATTATTTTATTTTTTATAATCAAATTAAAGCATTATTGATAAAAATAAAGTTTACTTTAAAAAATAGTAAAAAGAATAGATTTAATAAAATCCATTCATTCTTTCAAATGCTTCATCAAATGTAGGCATGTTGGTTTGACAGCCTTGATGTTCTACAATAAATGATGAAACTGCTGATGCAAATTTGGCAGATGCTTCTAAGGATTCCCCATTTAGGAATCTTGTTAAAAATCCTGCCCTATATGAATCTCCAGCTCCGGTCGGATCAATTGCTTCTCTTGTTATTGCATCGATTTTGATTTTTTCCTCATTTGAGTAGATTTCACTACCGTTGGCTCCGCAAGTTTTAACGATTATTTTCGGACCCAATTCCCTAAGGCCTGCAAGGTCAACTTCAAGTGCATCCAAAATTCTTTCAATTTCGTGATGATTACCAAAGAGAATGGTAGTATTTTCAATTACATCCTTTAATTTTTTAGTATCATACATTCCAAGGTCTTGGCCTGGGTCAAATGAAACGAGAATGTCTTCATTTTTTGCCTCTTCGGAACATTTCCAGTTGAAATCAGGGTCCCCAGTTGCCAAATGCACGGCTTTTGCATTTTTTATTGCAGATGTTGGTACTTTACTGTCTGCAAATTCACGGGCGGCACCCCAATAGAAGTAACTAATTTGATCTTCATTATCGTCAGTTAAAACAAATGCTGTAGGTGTAGATTCACCCGGAACTATTATCAATGATTCAGTGTCAATATCTAAATTTTGCATTTGCTCGTAGTATTCGGTTTTTTTAAAATCTCCACCAACCGCTGATACTAAGGAGGTTTTTAATCCTAATTTCGCTCCAACACATGCTACATTTGCAGCAGCCCCACCATTGAATGTTTTCATATTGGTTATTGGTGCTGAAAAGTTAGCTTTTGGAAATTCAGGCACTCTTATTATATAATCATGAGCAGAGTGACCAATTGCTAGTAAATCTCTGTTTTTTACCATAATATCGCCTTTTAATATTTCAATTTAATATTGGTTTTTATTATTATTTAATGTTTTGAAAAATCATATAGGTCGAGTGTATGATTCTTCACAGGGTCACATGAGTGTAGTTAATATATTATATACTTTTAATATAATTCCTTTGCCCAACAGCATTTGAAAAGTAATGATTAGATTAATGTGAATCCCTGTTTTTCAATTAGCTTTTGACCATCATTAAGCAAATATTCTATGAATTCCTCTACTTCAGGTTTATCTTCATTTACTTTAATGATGCTGATTACATGTTTTGTATCAAATTTCAAAATTTCGTTTCCTTTGAAATAGCTAGCATTCAAAAAACTATGTAGGTTTTCAGAGTTTTTTACCAACTTGAATGCATCGAACTGGGAATTCACAGTATATTTCAAGTTGTAATCAATGTCATAATGTTCCAGACTGTTCCAGGCGAGCCTTTGTGCCGAACCTTCGACATTAATAAATTCAAGACCTTCCAAGTCATTAATGCTTTTAATCTCTTTGGAGTTTGGGCTTGAAATTAAAACAAGATAATCATAAGCGATTGGGGTAAAGTCAATGTTTAGCTCATAGGCAATTAAAGGATCATCAAGTGTTAAAATGTCCACAGCACCTCTTTTTGCAAGTTCAAATGCATCTTTATCGCTGCTGCTGTAAACATTTATGTTAAAAGGTTGTTTAATACTCTCTAAAAGTCCGGAACTGATGTGGCCTCCAGCAATATTGATTTTTGATGTTTTTTCAATTTGTATCATATATTTTCTGTATTCGTCAAGCAAGCCGATTCCATCTTTTGTTAATAAGGTTCCGTTTCCTACTTTTTGAGTTAATTTTACGCCTAACTTATCTTCAGCTTTGAGTATCCTTCTATTAAAAACGGTATGGGATATATCCAGTTCTTTAGCAGATTTCCTTTGGGATTTTGTCCTTGCTAATGATTCCAAACTTTGATATAGTTTATAGTCATAGATTTCCCCATCTATATTCAGACTGATTAACCCTTCGCTTTCAAATTTCATTAATTATATATAAAATTGTTGTCATAATTAATAATATTGGTTTTAAATTTTTTGGGACTTAGATAAAATGGAAATAATGAAAACTTCTATACGGGCTATATTGGATAATATTGAGACAGCTCAGGAATTTTTAGATGAAGATGCTGTTAATCAATTTGAAGATGTTATTATAAACTCCACAAATATTTTTGTTACTGGGGCTGGGAGATCTGGACTTGCAGCTAAAGCATTCGCTATGAGACTAATGCATTTAGGTTTGAGTTCATATGTAGTAGGAGAAACAATTTCACCTGCGATTAATGCAGATGACTGTATAATAGCTATTTCAGGTTCTGGGGAGACTAATACTATTGTTTCAGCTGCAAAGATTGCTAAAAATAGAGGTTCTAAAGTATTGGCAGTAACTTCTTATCCAGAATCTACTTTAGGTCAATTGGCCGATGGCTATCTTCTTGTTAAAGGAAGAACAAAAAAAGAAGTGGATGATGAAAATTATATGAAACGTCAAATTCATGGAAACTATACTTCTTTAACACCACTTGGGACCGCTTTTGAGTTAACCACATTGGTATTCTTAGACGCTATTGTATCTGAGTTAATGGAAAAAATGGAACAAACAGAAAGCGATTTAAAAGCTAGACACACAGTATTAGAGTAATTAAAAAATTACTCTATTTTGATTATTATATATGTTACATCTTTGGCCTCTCAAAAAGCCGACCAATGTAATATTTCCTTTTTTTGCAATGTTATAACCTGAATTGGCGGGGGCTGCGTTTGATGCAAGTATCGGAACGCCAGCTCTAGTCATTTTGATTACCATATCTGCAGGCATTCTTCCGCTATAAATTACATAAGACTGTGATAAGTCAAAATCATGTAATAGGCCGTATCCGATTACCTTATCAACAGCAACGTGGCGGCTCACATCTTCCTTTACAATAAAGTTATCATTATGGACAATTCCGGCAACATGTGTTCCTCCTGTGGCCTGCCAGATTTCCGCATTGTCTTTTAACTCTTCAATTCTTGCGATTAACTCTTCCGCTTTAACCTGAAAATTGGATTCAACAGGATTAACGGTTTTTATTTTACTTCTCCATCCTCCGGCAGAATCAGAACACAAAACTGTTTCATTTGTCTTGAGTAGTTTGTCATCGATTTCAGCATTAATTTGGGTTCCGTCTACTTTAATTTCTTTAATTGCATCCATCGAATTTACCATGTTTTCATTAAATAGGTATCCCACCGTAAATTCTTCCAAAGAATCTTCAATTGCAGATAAGCTGCGGCTAATGCTTCCATTAATTGTTAATGTGATTGTTTCGTCTTTAACAACCTTTTCTTTTGCTTCAGTTGCTTTTCCATTTTTATAATTTATTGCATCTATTTCTTCGATTTTCATTTGAATTAACTCCTGTTATATATTATATATATTATGGACATTCTTTTAAATTTGTAGGATAAATTGGTTTAAAATTTGATATATAAAAAAAGAAAGATATGTCTATCCTTTAAAACAAAGGTATTATTGTGAGTACTATGAATGAACAGGATTATGATGAACAACTTGCAAAGGCTGTCGAATTTCATGGTCATCTATGTGGTGGGATAGCTATTGGAACTAAATTGGCAATGTATGGTCTTGAATTGTTGGGGATGGACTTGAATCAGAGACATAAAAATTTAATTGTATTTTTAGAAATTGATCGGTGCATGTCCGATGCGGTTCAATCCGTTACTGGTTGTTCTATGGGTAAAAGAACATTAAAACAGATGTATTATGGTAAATTTGCAGCAACATTCTATAATCAAGATACTGGTGAAGCTTTAAGAATCACTGATGCCGATGCGAATAAGAAGTTTAAAGATGAAGAAACTAAAGAGGAAATGATTTCTCGCTTTAGAAGAACTCCTCCTAAGGAATTATTTAATGTCGAAAAAGTTAAAATTGAATTATCTAAATCAGACATGCCGGGAAAACCTTATACGACTGCATTCTGTTCTGTTTGTGGTGAAAAGGTATCCGATGGGCGTCATATACTTAGAGGGGGAAAACCGATTTGTATTTCATGTGCTGAAGAATCTTATTATGAAATAATTGATGATTAGTGTATCGAATAATTTTTTGTTCGAATTGAATAGAACTATTACATCGATAATATGATGAGGGTATCATCATTATTTTAATCAAATCAAATTATTTTCTTTCAAAAATCAATTTTTTTTGTTTTATTTATTTCATTCAAATTGGGATTTAAATAATTTTTTAAGCAAATGGTTGTTTTATTTCTAATATTTTTATTATTTGAACTTTTATTTGGAACGCTATTTCATTATTGTTGTTCTATTATTTTTTTCAATATGTTTTTTATTAAATTATTCAATGTCTGTTTTTTTTTACAATATATAAATATATTATGTGATAATTAATTA
>JAZUAV010000045.1:0-5149 GCA_045638165.1 Methanobrevibacter sp. | reverse complement strand
GACTACAGTAATTATTGAGAATATAACTAATAATACAATCCAGTTGATAATACCATGAACTGAAACATTTTCAGATCCGTCAATTAAATCAGGCATTATTCATCCCCATTTTTTGGAATAATGGATTTTTTTCCAATTTTAGGTTCTAACCAATCATAAATTCTTTCAGTTAATGGAAGTGCAACAAAAATAACAATATAAATTCCTACACAGAATGGAAGCAAGTTACTGAATCCTGCAAATGCTTCAATTTGAGTTTCCATTCCAGGAAATGCCGCTAATGTCGCTCCAATTGCAGCAGCATTCATACTTGCACTACCCACACCACTAGCCATAGCAAAAGCATATGGATGCAGAGGTATGAACGACAATGAAAATGTTACTAAAAAACTAATGAATATTGTTCCTATAACGGTACCTATAATAAATATTGCAAAGACACCTCTTGATTCAGGAGAGTTAAAGCCATATTTATCAACGACAACAGCAACGTTAGGTTCCCTTCCAATAGAATTGGTCATACCAATAGATTCTCTTTTAAATCCTAAAAGCAATGCAATCGGAAGAACCAAAATAGTTGCCAAGTGCCCTATTTCCTGTAAAATTAATGCCGGACCCATATCAAAAATTAAACCAATTGATTGTCCACTGGAAACCGCCAATTTAGCAATTAAAACTCCAATGAAAAGCATCATCGCTCCTTCGGCAATACGTGCTTGTTTTCTTTTAATCCATTTAATCGGTTTAGCCAAATAAAAAGCAAGACCTAGAATAATTGTATAAATTAAAGGCATTATGGTAATGGCCACATCTTTAGCGAGTGGGATTTTGATGGTGCCTATTAACTCAGCAATAATAACTAAAACAAGTACAGTACCATGTAATCTGTAATCTCTCCAAGGATTTTTCTTCAAAATCCTTTTATCCGTTTTTTCACGATAAATGTGCTCAACTTGCCCATCTTTATCTTTCATTGGAATAAGCGCCCACTCCCAAACCAGCACGAAAATTTATCAAAAATGCCTAATTAATATAATTTTCTAAAAACCTATTATTTAAATTAATACCATTTAATTCTCAAAAATTCACTAAAAGTGAATAAAAACATGCAAAAATATATGAAAAAATTCACAGAATAAGAATAAAAAAGAAAATTAATTAATACGGCAAAGTGGTTTTGAAAGATGTCTCCTTGCGGAAACCGGTGTTTCATAAAATTTAGAATTTTCTAATTTTCGGGAAACCTTAACAGGGACCTTCTCACTAGACTTAATTTTATTTCCGCATCTTTTACATTTGAATCCTTTATTCTTGCCTGCAGAAGTCATTCTCTTTCCACACTCACAAACAGGATTTTGGTAGTCAATGTCATTTAATTTTATGACTTGGAACTTTTCAATGTTGAATGTATTCTGCTCACCTATTCCCCCATATACCCTGATGACATCACCAGGCCTTAAAAATGATACAGTTTTCCTAAAGTTTTTTGTTGGCTCATATGCGCCACATTCAATTTCACCGGATTCATCTTTAATGTAGAAAAACATATGCCCGCCATCAATGATTGTAGGTTTATTTTTTACCTCACCTACAACTTCATAGCATCCGAATTGATTCATGTCAGATATGGATTCTGCCTTTTGAATGTGCATGTCGGTGTGCTGATTTGTTTTAAAAATGCATGAATCTACAATTGGTTCGGCCACCTTTACGATATCTTTAGCAACTTCGAGCGCTTCGACAGTGTTTGATCTAATCCCGTATAATACAGGGCAGGGCGTTTTAGGTTCTATTGCAATGTAGTCCTCAGAATAATCAATGTTTTCAAAAGTGTCTGGAAATGTTTGCCTATCCATTAGATAAACAGAATCATAGTCTATTTGTCTTTTAGTTCCATAATTTTTAGAATCCCTGTAAGCAAGCAATTCAAAAGTATAATCGGATAAAGGTAAGCTAATGGCTGCAATAGATCCAATAATTCCCCTTCCTTTTTTGAACTTATGGATTTCACAACCTGCAGATTTCCCAAATTCTTCAGCTTCATCAATTGTAATGAATTCATAAATTGCCCTGAAGGCATAATCCTGCATTTCCTTTGTGATTTCCCCATCATAAAAAATTACGCCGGGATTTGTATTATCACAATCAAACATGGATAGTTTTTTTACTTTGGAAAGAACAATCTGGCGAGCCAAATCCGCGTTATCATCATTCAATATTTTTAAACTAACTCCCCCATTCCCACGAGTTTTAAATCTGGCAAAGGGATTTAGTCTAATTAGTCTAGGATAATCCACAAGTTCAATGCCATTGGCTTTAAATTCATTGATTATCTGACTTGCCAAATATGTTGTGCACATTCCATCTGGAGAATCTGTATCATCTATTCCAATATGTAAATACTTAATTATAATCACCCTTAAATTATAACATATATTAGAGTTATAACAATATATATTTTACAAGAGGCTATGAAATGTTAACTCGAAGTCAATTGCTGCAACAAATAGAAAACTTATTAAAATCTCAAGGTTTTAAAACTTCAGATATTTATGATCAAGGTTCATTTGACATTGTAGCACGTAAAAACTTACTCATTTTACTTTTAAAAACCTTTCAAAATATAGACAGTATTAACGAAAGCAATGCTCATGAGATGAAGCAATTAGCTAATATATTTCTCGCATCCCCCATAATTATCGGTGAAAAATCAAGGAATGGAATGCTAGAAGAAGGAGTAATCTATGAAAGATATGACATTCCAACAATTGGCTTTGATACATTGAAAAATATGATCTTATACAATGAATATCCAGAAATTTTAGCTGATAGGGGAGGATACTTTGTTAAAATAGATGGTAACGTTATAAAACAATACCGTGAAGAATATTCACTTTCCCTAAAAGATTTAGCAGATCTGGCTCATGTGTCAAGAGCAACAATGTATAAATATGAAAATGAAATTGTGCGTGCAAATACAGAAACTGCAATGATTTTGGAAGAAATCCTAAATACAAAAGTTACTTTAGACATTGATTTATTAAAACAACCTCAAACTGAAGACATAACATATAGCGAAGGTGATGACACCCTTGATTTATCAAAATTAGGATATGGAGTCGTTTCTACAAATAAAAGTCCATTTGATGCAGTAGCTAAAATGAAAAGTTCAGACAAACACTCACCATTAATGGCAAATGTTGAAAAAAACAGGACTGAAAAAACTCTAAAAAGGATGGCAATACCTTTAAAAGACCTGTCCATGGTTACAACATCTGAACCAGTGTTTATAATTAATAACGAAAAAATAAAGGAATCAATTGGAACAATCCCCGTGATTAAATCTTGGGAATTAAAAGAATTTGAAAACTCAAAAGAATTATTGAAAATGATAAGAGAGCGAAAAGAGAATTAAAGTGGTATTATGGAGAATTTAAGTATTGATGGATTAGAGAACTATCCTATAAAATGGGTTTGCAATTATGCAGGTCAAAAAGCAATTGGAATTTGCGGAAGAACACAAAAAATAGCAATGTTTGCATCTGACGAAAGAGTATCAAGAATTTTAGACGATATTGTAATTGGTACCGATGAGAATCAGGAAGGATACGGATGTGAAGAAAAAAACAGATGCTGCAATTTTGAATGTGAATTTTGTGAAATTTCTCCAAGACAATACCTGCAGATAACAGGCAAAAAACCATCCAATAAAAACATGAAAAATTTAATCAATGGTCTGAAAGATTTAAATGAATCTCTTGAAAATGAAAAATTAGTTCCTTTTGAGGAATACGAAGTTGTCAAATTCTAATATTCCTTCAGAAGCTCAAAGTCTTCGCGGGCTTCCTCGACTTTAGCAACACCAATTGAGATGGCATCAATATAATCCACATTTTTAAGAAATGTAAATGCTTCTTTTGGCTTTAAAACACCAGCCGCTAAAATTCTGGTGGCTATTATTTTTTTATTTAAACTTAAAACCCTATCAACAAATTCTTGCCTTTGGGAAGCATTGAAAGCATTGATGTCCATCATATAAGAAATTGAATTAAAAGGAATCATATAAAAATCAAATGAATCCATGTCCAAATTGTCAGCAAGCAAATAAGTTGTTTTTGACGGGAATGCCGTAACTAAACCTGAAAGCGCTCCAGCATCATTTATTTCAGACAAAATTTTTGAAGTTAATTTCCAATCATAACCATCAACTATAAACTCATCCACCAACATCAAAGGACAGTCATAGCTTGAAAATAAATCTATATCTTCCTGCCAATCAACTTCTTTTGCAACTTCATAATTGGGATTCAAATAATCGACATCAGATTTTCCTATTGTTGCAATTACTTTCATCTCACATCCTGCATCGACTGCAAGGTCGTAAGCTTTAAGCAAATTAGCATTATTTACTAAGTTAATAGCCCTTATTCCTTGATTATAAGCCTCTTGAATGACTTCACAAGCATAGTTCGGATTATTATATAAATCATCTAAGTATAATCTTGATCTATGGCCATAGTAAAGTTCTGCCATGAATGGACCATAACCCAAAATTGTTTGCGGAATAGATTTACCTTTAACTTCAAAACTATCTAAAAAAATATTATCACCTATTCTTTTTCAACAACAACTGCAGTACCATAAACAAGAATCTCCTGCATGACATTAGATATTTCATTGGAGTCAAATCTGATTGCAACGATTCCATTAGCACCCAATTCCTTTGCATGATCAATGATTCTTTCTAAAGCATCATCTCTTGATTCTTCCATCATTGTTACATATTGCTTGATTTCACCACCAAATAAAGATTTAACACCAGCACCAATCTGACCACCAGCTCCTCTACTTCTAACGGTCAAACCATATACAAATCCTTTGGTTTCTAGAATTTTAAAACCAGGAATACCATTTGCAGTTGAAATTGGAAACTCTTCTACAGATACCATTTAATCACCTTTAGATTCTATGCAAATCTACTTTATTTGCTATTCATATTTTGATAGCATCTATTAAAAATAGTTATTGGAAAGCAAATCAATTAAATTATAAATATAATAAAAAACATATTTTTAACTAATATTTATTATTAAATATTCTTTTAAAAAAACAATTTATGGTGAAAAAATGAAAGTATTAATTGCTGATG
>JAZUAV010000044.1:0-45819 GCA_045638165.1 Methanobrevibacter sp. | reverse complement strand
CTGCCGGACTTGAACCAGCAACATTTGGATCTACAGTCCAACGCTCTGCCAAATTGAGCTAAGGCGGGAAAATGGGTCCGCCCGGATTTGAACCGGAGTCTCAGGCTCCCAAAGCCCAAAGGATCGACCAAGCTACCCTACGGACCCACATGCAAATATGCATATAGATAACATACTAATAATAATCTATGAATTCTAATATATAAACATTACTATAATTGATAAAATATTCTAAAAAATACATTTGAATCCATAAATTAAAGCCCCGGACGGGAATTGAACCCGCGACCACGAGATTACAAGTCTCGCGCTCTACCAGACTGAGCCACCGAGGCCTAGCCCTATATTATAGAACAATATAAATTATGTTAAAAGTACTTTAAATACTTTACTATAAAACTGAAAATTTATCTTAAAATTTAAATATGATTGAATTTATAATTAATAGTCATGACAAATACTGAAAAAGAAATTCTGGACAAAATTAACGATACATTAAATCAAATCAAACAAAGAAATCCATTAACCCATTGCATAACCAATTCAGTGACAATAAACGATTGTGCTAATGCAGTTCTTGCAATTGGAGGATCACCATTCATGGCAGAAGACGCTGAAGAACTTGAAGAAGTAGTGACAATAGCTGATGCATTAGTGATTAACATAGGAAAATTAAGTAAAGAACAAATCAATTCCATGAATGTAAGCGCAGAAGTAGCAAATAAGACAAACACCCCAATTGTACTGGATCCAGTTGGAGTTGGAGTGACAGAACTCAGAAATAAAACCACATTAAATTTAATCGATAATTATAAAATGGCTGCAATTAGAGGAAATATCAGTGAAATCAAAGCAATAGCCAAATTAACTGGGATCATTGATGAAAACAACACCGCAAAAGGTGTTGATGTAAATATTGATGACATTATCACTGAAGAAAACTTAAACGCCAATGGCGAAATAATTAGAGAACTTGCAAATAGACTGAATACAACCATCCTGGCCAGCGGACCTATTGATATTTTAAGTGATGGAAAAACCACAATAGCTATTGACAATGGAGATGACATGATGCCCTTGATTACAGGTAGCGGATGCATGTTATCATCAATCGTTGGAAGCTGCATTGGAGGATCCTCCCCATTGGAAGGAAGTCTGGTAGCCATTTTAGCAATGAACCTTGCAGGTGAAAAAGCAAGGGCAAAAGTGGATGAAAAAGATGAAGGAACAGGTTCATTTAGAACCTATTTAATCGATTACCTTTACAAAACTAATGCCGAAAGCTTAGTGAATGAATCAAACATCAAGATATTATGAATGAAGTAGACTTATCCCTTTATCTGGTAACTGACAATAGCGATGATGTTGACAAATTCCTCAACACCATTGAAGAAGGAATAAAAGGCGGAGTGACTGTAGTTCAAATTAGAGAAAAAACCGCAGATACTCTTGATTTCTATAATTTGGCACTCAAAGTTAAGGAAATAACAACTAAATACGATGTACCTCTAATCATCAATGATAGGGTCGATGTTGCACTGGCCATTGATGCTGATGGCGTCCATGTAGGCCAATCAGACATGCCTTGCGACGTTACAAGAAGATTAATAGGACCAGACAAAATATTGGGCATTTCAGCAGCTACAATCGAGGAAGCGAAAAAAGCCGAAAATGATGGTGCAGACTATATCGGAACCGGTGCAGTATTTCCAACAGCAACCAAAGATGATGCACCTTCAGTTACAAAAGAAGAGTTAACTGAAATTGTCAAATCAATCAATATCCCTGTTGTGGCAATTGGAGGCATCAATTTAGACAATGCATCCCAACTGACCGATACCGGAATTGCGGGATTGTCTGTAGTGAGTGCGATAATGAGTTCTGACAATCCTAAAAAATCATCCGAAGAGCTATTGAACATTTTCAATAGCTGATTTTACTTTTTTTAAAAATGCTTTTACAATTCAAGTCCAATTTCTGACTGGAGATTATGATAATCAACTCCTCTAACGCTGCAGAAGTGGCTATGAAACATAGAATAACTAAAATCCAATTCGATGAAGTGAAAAGCAACACAAATGGAAATAAAATCAAAAATGCTCCAGTTATTTTATTTAAATATGTGTGAATCAAAGGCATCTTATGGAATTTCACATATCCAATGACAAAAGAGACTGTTTTTATTAAAACTATACAAATAATCCATAAACCCATCAAATAGCTGATGTTCAACTGAGAAAACAGAACAATCAAAAAGCAGGAAAAGAAAATGACATCTGCCAAAGAGTCCAAATTAGCTCCAAAATCACTATTTAAACCATAATTTCGGGCAACATAACCATCAAGAAAATCGCTGATTCCGCAAAGGATGAAAACTACAAAAAACAATGCTGATGACAAATCCGTAAACAGCATCAAAACGGATAAAACAATTCTTGAAATTGAAATGTAATTAGCCAGATTCATCATAGCAACACAAGAAAAAAAAAGAATGGAAGTAAAAATGAAATTATTTTTTACTGTTTTTTAGCGCTTCGACAGCAGCCAACTTTTTACCAGCAAGCATACTGATACAAGCTCCGCCACCACTGCTTAAGTGACTCATATGCTCTTCCAATCCAAGACCGGCAGTAGCAGCCGCGATGTGTCCACCACCAATTAATGTGAAACCGTTTGATGTTGCCATAGCATTAATCAGGTCTTCTGTACCCATTGCAAATTTAGGATCTTCAAATACGCCTGCTGGACCATTTGCAAATATGTACTTGGCATTTCTGATTTCCTGTGCATAGAATGCTATTGTCTTAACGCCAATGTCAAAAATTGATTCATTAGGGATTTCCTCGATGTCAATGTCAACCCGCTCGCCATCTATTTCACAAGCAACATCAATAGGATATTTTACCTTATCGCCAAATCTGTCAATCAACTCTTTTGATTTGGCAACCATGTCTTCATACCCTCTGCTTGCAATGAAATCCCTATTGACTTGGCCAATGTCAAAACCGGCTGCCCAAAGAACAATATTTCCAACAATGCCTGTTGTTAAAATAGCATCAGCAGTGCCATTGCTCAATACATTTTCCATAACATCAATTGAATCATCCGGTTTCATTCCCCCAAGCAAAAATACGCAGGGATGGTTAACATTATCCAGTGCATCCTGAATTACATTCAGTTCCTTTTCCATTACACGGCCTGCCGCTGAAGGAGTATTTACAGTAAATCCAACTAACGAAGCTTGTGACCTGTGAGCTGCAGCAAAAGCATCATTAACAAAATAATCAATTAATGGAGATAAATGTTTTACAAGTAAAGTATTTGATTGTTCCTCAGGAGTTCTTGAAAGAGACTCTTCAGAAAAGAAACGTGCATTTTCAAGTAATAATATTTCATGAGCTTTAAGGTCTTTAATGGCTTGTTTGGCGGCATTGGAAAATAAAGCATCAATATATTTCACCCTTAAATTTAAAATATCTGATAAAGCATCAGCATGTTGGGACAAAGTTGTGAAATCATTTTTACCCGGACGGCTTTGATGTGCAAGAAGTACAACTTTAGCTCCCCTATCAGACAATTCCTTAACAGTCTGTGCATGCAATTTCAATCTTGTATCATCCAATATGATTCCAGAACTTGGGTCGACCGGAGAGTTAATATCAATCCTAACAAGTACAGTCTTATCTTTAATATCAAAATCATCAATAGTATTAAATTCAGCCATTTATCTCACTCAACCAACATTATAATTTACTTACCAAATCAAGCAAAGCATCTTTAGGACTTTCAGCTTTAATAATTCCTGATGCAAGCAATACACCATCAGCACCCAAATCCATAGCCGCTTTCATATCATCACCAGTAGTTATTCCGGCACCACATAAAACTTTAATATTCTTATTAATGGCCTTAACTTCTTTAACAGTGTCTTCAACAACTTCAGGTTGGGCTTGAGATACTGGAATGCCTGTACCAATTAATTCTGGAGGTTCTACAGCTACGGCATCTGGAGCAAGAGCAGCTACGGCCTTTGAAGTTTCAATGTTATTGGTGCAAACGCAAGATTCTATTTCGTTGGTCCTGCACAATTTTATAACTTCATCTATATCCGCCAATTTCATTCTGTTTTCGGAATGGTTAATCAAAGAACCGCTAATTCCTGCATCAATCAATGTATTAATTAAACTAGACCCAGTATGTCCACCTGGAGAAATTGGATCAATGTGCTGTGCGAAAATTGGAAGAGAAGTTTCTTCACTAATTCTGTAAATATCAGCTGCCTGCGGAGATGCAACCATAGTAATTCCAGATTCATTAGCAGCACTTTCCAAGTCATGTGCCAAATCCAATGCTCTTTTTCCACTTGATTCCAAATAGGTTTTATAATTTAATATTACAATTGGTGTATCCATATTATCCCCAAAATTTTTTTCTATATTATTATTTTAATTTAACCAAATATTTAAATTATTAGAAAAATCTAAAATAACTTTAATATGTCATTCAATAAAAATCAAATAGAAAAATTAGAAAAAAGCGGATATAGATTCGTTGGCAAACATGGTCATGCCGCAGTTAAAACATGCCACTGGACACGTCAAAGCATTGTAGATAAGGGAGTCTGCTACAAGGAGAAGTTCTATGGAATCCAATCACACAGATGCTTGCAAATGTCTCCTGCAGTTCCCAATTGCCAGCAGGAATGCGAATTCTGTTGGAGAGATTTGACATACACACAAACCAACTGGGAAGATGAAGAGTATGATGACCCAAAAACCATAATCGACGAAGCTATTAAAGCTCAAGATAATTTGCTATGTGGATATTATGGGAATGGCAAAGCGAATAGAAAAAAATTGGAAGAAATAAAAAATCCAACTAATGCTGCAATTTCACTAGCTGGAGAACCTACACTTTATCCAAAAATTGACGAATTGATTGGCGAGTTCAATAGAAGGGGCTTTACAACTTTCGTTGTCAGCAATGGCCAATGCGTCGACAGGCTAAGAAATCTGGAAAACGATCCATACCAACTATACCTTTCCTTGGATGCGCCTAACGAGAAAATATTCAAAGAAGTTTGCAGACCTAGAATAAATGATGCTTGGGTCAATTTAAATGAATCACTTGAAACATTAGCTAGTTTTAACTCACGCACATGTATAAGAAACACATGCGTTAAGGGAAGAAATATGGAAAATCCTGAAGATTATGCAAAACTAATTCAAAAGGCAGACCCCGATTTTGTTGAAGTCAAGGCATACATGTGCGTTGGCTCATCACGTGAACGCCTAACCCTGGACAACATGCCGTCATTTGCTGAAGTCAAGGAATTTGCAAAAAAAATAGGTGATGAGTGTGGTAAAGAGTTAGTGAATGAATCTGAAATCAGTCGGGTTGTTCTGCTCGAATAGCCACTCTGCGACCAAGTTCAAATGCATCATCCAAATCTTTAGGAAATTGTGTTTCTCGAACATGCCTCTTTTCAACTTCATCAAAAGCGTCAGAAACATATCTTGAATAGTCCTTAAATTGATAAGTGTTGTATACATAGAGATGTTCGGGTTTGGTGAAAACCATAGATAAACCCATTTCAAAGTGGTCATGAATGTCATGATAACCTATTTGATGTGAAACCTCTTCTGTTGCATTCATAGTATAGATGTAAGCTATTGGCATCTTTTTATGCTCAACCGTTTCTGTCTTGCTGTATGCCAAAAATGGAAACATGAATCTCTCCAAAAAGCATCTCATATTACCAGTGACATCACTAAAATAGATTGGAGAACCTAATATAACACCATCAGCTTGAGAAATTTCTTCTAAAATAGGCTTTAAATCATCTTTTTGTACACATTTCCCATAATGAGCCCCATTAATTCTTTTACATGCAAAACAGCTTTTACAACCATTAAAAGGAAAATCGTACAAATCCACCCTTTTTACTTCCGCATCCGGAAATGCTGATTTGACTCCCTCAAGAGACTTGTCCAATAATTGGGCAGTATTGCAATTTTTCCTTGGAGACCCATTAATGGCGAAAAATTTCATCTATTTACCTTCCGCTTTAATTTCTTCACAAAGTTCAACAGCTTTACGAGCAGCCTTTTCCATTGAAGTTTCATATGGAATGCCTGCTTCTTCTAAAAGCCTTTGACCTCCCTCTTCATTAGTACCTGTTAATCTGATTACAATAGGCACATCACGATTAACTTGTTCCAAAGCTTTGATTACACCACGAGCAACATCATCCGCTTTGGTGATTCCGCCTAAAACATTTAAGAATACTACTTTGACAGGTTCATAGTTCAATACAATATTTAAAGCTTGATTAATAATCTGTTCTGAAGCTCCACCACCAATATCCAAGAATGTGGCCGGTTCTCCACCGTTAAGATTAATCATGTCCATTGCTGTTAATGTTAAACCTGCACCATTACCGATAACTGCAATATCACCCTCCAATTGAACAAAGTCCACAGCTTTCTTTTTATAATGCAATCTTTCAACAAGATCCTGATGTCTGAATAAAGAATCATTCTCGACAACCATTTTGGCATCCGCAGCAATCAAACCATCTGGAGTCAATATTAATGGGTTTATTTCAGCAGTATCTGCATCATATTTTTCAAATACGTTATATAATTTCCATATGATATCACCCATAGGTGAAATCAATTCTGAGTCGACACCCATTTTACGAGCGATTTCACGTGCTTCATACGGTAAAAAGTCAAGTAAAGGATTTGGATAATATTTAATAATTTTTTCAGGGTTTGTTTTAGCTAAGTTCTCAATTTCAACCCCACCTTCCTTACTTGCTAAAATAACTGGCCTTCTTGCACCTCTATCAATGGATACTGTTACAAAGAATTCATTGAAAATTTCGGCTTTTTCTTCAATCAATAAATGTTTAACTTTTTCGCCTTTTATTTCCATACCTAAAATTTCATCAGCAACTTTTAGAGCTTCACCAGGGTTATTTGCAAATTTTACACCCCCCGCTTTACCTCTTCCACCAGTTAAAACTTGTGCTTTGACAACTACAGAAACACCCATTTCAGAAGAAATTGTCATTGCCTCTTCAGGAGAGTAAGCAACATGACCTTCCAAAATTGGAATGCCCTCATCATTAAAAACTTTTTTTGCTACGTTTTCAAAAAATCTCATAATAACACCTATTCAGCTAAAGCATATCCCGCTTCAAAAGCTTTAATGTTTTTCTCTCCAGTTCCTTTAGGAACACTTACTTCAATAGCCTTAATAGCCGCTTCTTTAGAGATAACTTTAGTAATTTTTGTAATAGCCCCAACCATAACAATATTAGCTACAATCTTTAATCCTATTCCATCAGTAGCTGTTTTAGTTGCTGGAGCTTCATAAACTTTAATGTTATGTTCTTCTATAAATTCCTTTACATCTTCAACATCAGTTGTTCCAGGATCAACAATCAAGGTCCCCTCATCTTTTAAATCCACAATATATTTCATTAAAGCTTCGTTAGACATAGCCACTAAAATATCTGGACTTTGGACTTTCGGATAATCAACCTCGCTATCACTGATGACAACTTCACATTTAGAAGCCCCACCACGAGCTTCAGGACCATATGATTGAGTTTGAACAGCTTCCTTTCCATCAAAAAGACAAGCAGATTTACCTAAAATAATACCTGCAAGAATAATCCCTTGACCTCCAAATCCACAAATTCTAATTTCAGTTCTCATTTTATCCACCTATAACTCAGCATCATATGCAGAATTGATAAGAGTTTTCTTACCAAATTTCTCTACACTAATCTTATCAAGGTTTTCAGTGAATTCATCCCTTTGAACATTGGCAAATTCACCAACAACAATTTTACCTTCCAATTCTTTCGCTTTCATCCTATCTGCAGCAGATTTAAATACAGTATTCGCTTTCATTACTGCTGCCATTGCAGTAGGAGTTTTCAATTTATTCTTACGACCAAAGTAGGTTGGACATTGAGTTGCAACTTCAATAAATGAAAAACCAGGATTTTTCAATCCGTCTTTAATGGACAATACCAAATTTTCAATTTGAACTGTTGTCCATCTTGCAGAGTAAGTTGCACCCGCAGCTGCAACAAGTTCAGCCAATTTAAATGGAGCATCTTGGTTTCCATATGGCGCAGTAGTTCCAAAACTACCTTTAGGAGATGTAGGGCTGATTTGACCCCCGGTCATACCATAAATCTTATTATTGATACAAATTACAGTTAAATTAATGTTTCTTCTGGCTGCGTGAATCAAGTGATTACCACCAATGGATGCTGCATCACCATCACCAGTAAATACAACAACATCCAAATCCTTATTAGCTGTCTTCAATCCAGTGGCAAAACTTAATGCTCTTCCATGAGTTGTGTGAAGAGAATCACATTTTAGATAACCTGGAATTCTTGAAGAACAACCAATACCTGAAACCATCGCGATATTATCGAAATCCATTTCAGCCTTTTCCATAGCTGCCAAAAATGCATTGATGATTGCACCATTTCCACAACCGGGACAGAAAATGTGAGGCAATCTGTCTTCTCTTAAATAAGGGAGAAATCTATTTTGTTTTTGTTCGCTCATTTTAGTTTCCTCCTATTTCATCAATTTTTTCCAATATTTCATCCGGAGTTGGCAATAATCCTCCAATAACACCCAATAGGTGAACATTAGAATTCTTTTTACATGCACGGTCAACTTCATAATACATCTGACCTAAATTCATCTCAACAACAAGCACATCCTTTGCATTTGCTGTCAGTTCTTCAATTTGCTTATCAGGGAATGGCCATGGAGTATCGATTTTGATATAACCAACTTTTTTATCAGTTCTGTTAACCGCTTCAACGACAGACCTTACCGGCGCACCATATGATACAATTACAATGTCTGCATCTTCACAGCCTTCAGATTTGATAGAACAGATTTTATCCTTGTTATTTAAAACCTTATCACAGATTCTTTGAATTAATTTATCATGAGTTTCCGGGTTGTTAGTGTCAGGATAACCCCTTTCATCGTGAGTAAGACCTGTTACGTGTATATTAAATCCGTCACCGAATGCAGGCATTGGAGTAGTTCCATTTTCGACATTTTCAAATGGCAAATAACCCTCTGTCTTTTCAGGCCTTTTTCTTGGAACGATTTCAATATCATCTTCAACTATGATTTTTTCTCTCATGTGTCCAATAACTTCATCAGCCATGACAAAAACCGGAACTCTGTATTCTTCAGCCAAATTAAATGCTTTAATGGTAAAATCAAAAAATTCCTGAACACTTGATGGAGATAATGCAATTGGTTCATAGTCCCCATGAGAGCCCCAACGAGCTTGCATCATGTCTCCTTGTGCCGCCATAGTTGGTTGGGCGGTTGAAGGAGAACCTCTTTGAACATCAACAATGACAATTGGAGTTTCGCTCATAAATGCATATCCGATATTTTCTTGCATCAAAGAAATACCCGGTCCGGATGTTGCAGTCATTGACTTGGCCCCTCCCCAAGAGCCACCAATAATCGCTCCAGCTGATGCAATTTCATCTTCCATCTGGACAAATGAACCTCCAACTTTCGGTAATTCGCGAGCTAAAGTTTCTGCAACTTCAGTAGAAGGAGTGATAGGATAACCCGCAAAAAATCTACAGCCTGCGGCTATCGCACCTTTAGCACATGCTTCATTTCCTTGAATAAAAAATTCTTCTGCCATTTTTATTTCTCCTTTGTAAAATTAGGATTGAAGTTAATATCATTATCTTCTTTCATCCACCAGTTTTCAACCAAATCCACTGTAATAGCTTGATCAGGACATGCAACTTCACAAGTACCGCATTTAGTGCACCTCTCTTCAAACTTAACAAAAGGCAATTGGACACCTTTTTTGTTAGTTTCAGGAGATATAGCATAAACATTCTTATAGCACATGAATAAGCAAAGATGACACCCTTTACATAAGTTCTCATCAATAATAATAATCAATTTTAAAATCTCCTAATATATTTATCGTGAATAGATATAGATTATGAATTATATATGTAAATAAACATTTAAATATCTTATGAGAAATTTTAAGAAAATAAAAAATTTATTAAAAAAAATAAAATAAAATTATAATTATGAAACACTTGACAACTCCAATTACTGATGCTGCTTTGGACAATCTTGATGTTGGAGACAAGATTAGCATTTCCGGGACCATCTATACCGGCCGTGATGCAGCACTTCCACAATTGGTCGAATTTATAAAGCAAAATAAAGTCCCTTTTGATTTGAATGGGAGCGTTATCATGCATACTGCATTTAGCGAAGCTGGAATTGCACCGACAACAAGCAATAAGGAAGAAATTGAATCAACAATACCGTTTTTAAGTGAACATGGCATTAAAATCCATATTGGAAAGGGAATGTTGAATGATGAAACCGCCGAATCCTTAAAGGAAAATAATTCTATTTTTGTTATAACCCCTCCCGTAGCAGCCCTGCTTACAAGCAAAGTGGTTGAGAAAAGATGCATTCTGTTTGAGTGGGAAGGCATGGAAGCCATGTTTGAGCTAAAAGTAGAAAATATCCCCGGAATAGTAGCTATTCATAAGGGTAAAAAAATTTAATCCATTTTGATATCACGCATATATCGTGCAGGAACACCAGCAACAACCGTGTTTTCAGCCACATCCTTTGTAACAACTGCACCTGCCGCGATAATTGCACCATCTCCAATGCTAATGCCTGCAATAACTGTAACGTTAGATCCAATCCACACATCATTACCTATTTTGATCGGTGAAGGAATTAAATTGCCCCTCCTGACCGGATTTTCTTCATGATTTAGAGTAGCCAAAACAACATTGTGACCAATCAATACATTATCCCCGATATAAATTCCGCCCTGGTCCTGGAATCTACAACCAGAATTAATAAAAACATTCTTTCCCAAATGTATGTTTTTCCCGAAATCTGTGGTAAACGGCGGGAAAACTCTAAAGTCATCACTGACTTCCTTTCCAATCAATTTTGAAAACAAATCCCTAATTTCATCTAAATCATGGTATTTGTAATTAAGCTCACAAGTGATTCTTTGAGCTTCTTGAGAATAATAATTGCAGGCCAAGGTAGCCTCTTCATCCATTGTTAATGTTTTGCCTTCATTAAAAATAGCTAAAAGTTCATCAAGTTCTAACATGAATGATTGTTTATTAAAAATAGTATTTTAAGTTATTTATAAAAAAAATAAGTGGGTGAGTTATTTTTAAGATAACTCAAAGAAAAAATCTATTCTTCGTCTTCCTCATCATCGGAAGTTTCTTCTCTTTTTTCGAATTCATCTACGAAATTGACTTTGGTAATTCCTTCGATGTTGTCCCAGATGTCTTTTGCGATTCTGAATCTAGCAAAGGTAACATCCATATAGGTTTGTTGATCGAATTTAGCCATTTCATCTAATTTGATGTTTGCAACACCATCAGCGATGTCAATTTCAGTTTTATCAATGTCCACATTAGGATTGGAGTAGTGTAACTCAATCATGCTTTTGATTTTTTCTGCTTCATCTTCAATAACTTCAGTTACTTCAACATCATAAATTAAGTCTTTTCCTGCTAATTCATGGTTGAAGTCAACTTTTACTCTTCCACCGTTTACGGTTAAGATTTTACCTGTAGTGCCTTCAGAATTAATTTTCATACCTGGAACCGGGTTCATGCCTTGTTTTCTGAACTCTTTGATTGGCACTAATTGAATTAATTTAGGATTACGAGGACCAAAAGCATCATCAGTATCTACTTCGATGTGTTTGGATTCACCAGCTTCTAAACCTTTGATAGCTTCTTCAATAGCAGGCAATAAATGGTTTCCTCCAACTACAATTGGAATTGGTTTGTAAGTTTTGTTTTCTTCAAAAATTCCTGCTTCTTGTGCAACTTCATCGTAAGTGGTATCAAATACTTCATCAGTTTCTTTAACTTTACCTGTAAAATTTACTCTAACAAAATCTCCGTTATCTATAGCCATAAAAATTACGCTCCTTAATAATTTTGATTAAATAATTTGTTAATAAATATAACATTTTATAATTATGGTAACCATCACTTATTAAAGTTTTGTTCATATTACTTTTCAGACGCTCTTTCTAAAAAGGTAATATTAAATAAAAATAAATATATTCCTATGCAAAGACGGGGTGCAGTCAATTTACCACTTCATGGAGGTCACCCTCCAAAATGGTTATTTTCAAGAATGGTTGATTTATCAGGGGCATTGGCTTCAGTAATTATTGAAGAGTATAGTTTAAATGAATTTTTAAACAGAGTATCAAACCCATACTGGTTTCAGGCATTCTCATGCGTTTTAGGTTTTGATTGGCACTCTTCCGGAACAACCACAACCACACTAGGCGCTCTAAAAGCATCCCTAAGTCCAGAAGAGCATGGAATCTATTTGACTGGGGGCAAAGGTGCCAAATCAAGGAGAACACCCCAAGGAATTGAACATGCAGGCGAAGTATTTAATTTAAAAACAAAAACAACAGAAAATCTGATTGAAACAAGCAAATTATCTGCAAAAATAGATAATTCGTGCATACAAGACGGATATACTTTATACCAGCATAATTTTTTCATTACAGAAAAGGGAGATTGGGCAGTCATCCAGCAGGGCATGAACACAGATACCAAATATGCCAGAAGATACCATTGGCTGGGCGAAAAGGTAGATAAGCTTCTAAATGACCCCCATAGTGGAATATCCTGTGACAAAAAAACTCCAAATACACTGAACATGTCTTCAAAGGATAGTGAAGAAGCACAGAAAATAAGTGTCGATTTAATTAACGACAACCCAAATCATTTAAGACAATACTTCAAAAGAAAAGATAATCAGATGCTCTTGGAAGATTTCACGATGCCCCAACATCACCCTGTTTTAGACATGGACATTTCCGATAAGGAATTCGAAGTCCTGACAAGAGCATATGAAATACAGCCTGAAAATTATGAGGAACTGATTCTGCTTCAGGGAATCGGCCCTAAAAAAATAAGGGCGCTTGCACTGATTTCCGATTTGGTTTATGGCGAACCTGCCAGCTGGAAGGATCCTGTAAAATACAGCTTTACTCATGGAGGAAAAGATGGATTTCCATACCCCGTCGACAGGGAAGTCTATGACAATTCAATAGAAACCATAAGGGATGCACTCGATCAGGCAAGAATTAAAAAAGATGAAAAATTAAAAGCCATTAAACGATTGGATGACTTCATCAAAGTTTAAAAGAAACTATTTCTGACGATTTTCATTGTGAATATTGACGTTTTTTCCATGTGCTGTTGGAATAACTTCAAGAACAGGATTTTCAAATTCTAGTTCAAATTCCTTGCCGTCCATCAATAAATGTTGAAATACTGCAAGAGATGATACTTCAGAATGAGGCTGGGTTGTTACGGATACATTCCAATCTGCAGCCTTATAAACTTTTCCGGGAACTTTAGAACCACCAACAATGATTAAAATATCAGAACCAGATTCCCTTACTTCAGGAGCGACCTCATGTGCTTGAGAGCCATACATAGTCAAATGTACAACCTTTCCCCCATCATCTTTCCATTTATTGATTACACCCATATAGCTTTCTGTGTATTCAATTTCAAAAGACCCTCCGAATCTTGAAGAGGTATCCCTTACATTTTCCATGAGTTTATTATCCCTTTCGCCTGCAAGATAGATTTTGCTGGCTCCAAATGCTCGAGCTGTCAAACACACGTGAGTTGTTATGCGAGTATCCCTTTTTAGCCTATGGTCTAATCTTAAAACATTAACTTTCATATAATCAAATCTGTAAAAAATAATTAAACTAATATTTCAAATTAGAAATATATAAATAATTTGCTTAGATTTAAATGATGGATTACCACTTACCATGGATATAACTTTTGATAGGTGTTAACTATTTAATTGCCGAGATTTTTTTGAATGATACAATATTGAATTGGAGGTGAATCAATGCCTGCACCAGTAAGTGGCATCACATCAAAACTAGTTATGTATGACCTAATTAATAAACAAATGCTTTTTAAGGCAACAATATTAAAATAAAGATATTAAATTAAATTAAAAATGAAAAATTAGAAGAAAGACAAAGCAGACGCCATAAACAGCAATGCCATTAAACGACCTACCTCATTACTCATTCCCAAAACATCCCCATTAGCAACGCCGAAATTTCTCTGAGCAATAAGAGATATTAGGATTCCTGAAAACATTGCCCCTATAACTCCACAAACACCAACGACATCCCCAAGAAGAAATGCAATAACTGCGACAACGAATGTTGATATCAAATACTTTGAAGGAGTAGTTTCAAAAATAAAATGACAACCTATTCCTGGAGTTAAAGGCATTGACAACAATGCTGTTGTCAAAAGGGAGGTCTTTGCAGCCATTTCACATATTATTATTCCAAGAATGAAATTATAATCTAAGATATTGTAAATTCCAGCAACCGTTAGGATTGCAACTATAAACAAGGTTGCCATTCCTCCGGCACCTACTGAAGAATCCTTCATCACTTCAATTTTGCGTTCAGAATCTCCATGAACCATTACACCATCAGCCATGTCCATGACGCCATCCAAATGATTATAACCAGTGATAATCATCAAAAATGCATAGACAATAGCTGCAGTAAAAAATGAATTTAAATGAAGAAAGTTTAAAGATGCATAACCAATAATTGCGGCCAATACACCAATAAATACATGTAAAAACGGCCAACACCAAGTCAATTTGGTCATATACTCAATTGAAGTATAAACCCTGATCGGCAAAATTGTTGAAAATGTTAAAAGTCCTAAAAGAGACCTGAATGGGGAAAATTCCTCATCTTCAAAGTAGTTATCTTCTTCCATATTTATTCCTCAAATATCTTTGTCATGCAACCTGCTATCAAACCTGCAAAGATATCCTCCAAAACAGGAGGCAAACCATAAATAATTCCAGGTTTTGCTTCATCATATCTTTTAAAGTTAAAAGCCGCTTTTGTTCCTGCAATTTGATTTGCAATAGCCAAACCCATAACATCCGCGGCACATGAATAAGCAGAATCGCCACTTGCATCAATTTCCCTTATGCGATTTCCAGTCAAATCCTGCTCAGTTCTCATTGCAGCAATCAATAAAGTTATAACATCAATATCAGTTAAAGATTTAAGAATTTGCTCTTTCATTTTTTGTTTTAACTCATCAGTGACTTCAATGCCATCAACAAGTTCCATTCCTGCATCAACCAAGTCCCCAATAAGAATTCCTTCAGCCACCAGATAATCCAAAATGCCGAATGACAATTCCCATTTTTTAAATGCATCTTCAATGCTTATTTCAACTGCATCCTCTATGCGAACCCTCAGCTCATCGAAATCAACTTCATCATATTGAGCATTGTTAATGTCCAAACTCTCTGATTCGCTTTCAGGGACGTTTGAAAGAACCGCAAGAAAATCATCAGCATTTAAAATGTTTTGAATGTGTAATGGCAAGGCCATATTGGCCAGTGATTTCGCTTTGACGTTTGCTACTATCTTGAATATCTTTAACAGATCTTTTGGAGATAGAACCTTATCAATATAGACAATATGGCTTAAGTTAATCCTTGCATCATGAAAACCTTTAGGCGAGTTTGCAACTTTAAGATGCTCAGTGAAATCTTCAATGACAATGTCATTTGACATGAATGTGAAAAGAGCCAGGTCATCATAGGTATTTTCAAAATAATCTAGAGATTCATTTGCTTGAGCTATGTAAGAACCATTGGATCTATTAAATATTTCTGCCTTTTTTGCAGTTGCTTTAAAATCATCTTTAGCTTTAATGACATTGACATTTTCGATAATGTCGATTCCGTCACTCACTGTAAAATTGCTAAAAGCTAAAAAATGCTTTGGATTATTAATGCAAATACCATAATCTTTTTCAATGACATTAATTTTCATGTTACATCTAACATATATGTATATTAATTATTTAATTTAAATTTTATATTAACTAGATAAATAGGACATTATATCATGACAATCATTCTTGACCCACAGTCCAGCGGAATAGCTGGAAATATGATTATCGGCGCACTTGCGGATTTAGGTGCTGATAAAGACAAATTAAAGGAAATAATGGAAAAATCAGCTTATCCATTCGGCAAAGTAGAAGTGAAATTCAATAAAGTTAACAAAAATGGAATTGAAGCCACATTTTGCCATGTTGAAATGCTTGAGCACAAGCATTCAGTCAGATACAAGGAATTCATAGAAAAGATTGAAAATTTGGACATTGATGAAACAGTAAAGAAAACATCAATCAATGTATTTGAAAGAATTGCTAAAGCAGAATCAAAAATCCATGGAAAAACACTGGATGAAGTTCATTTTCATGAAGTTGGAGCAAGTGATGCAGTAGCAGATGTAATCGGGTCAATATATGCTTACTATTCACTTAATCTAGATAAACAAAAAATCATCGGACTTCCGATAGCCGTCGGAGGGGGAAAGATAAAAACTTCACATGGAATGCTCCCAGTTCCGGTTCCTGCCGTTTTGGAAATTACAAAAGATGCGAAAATCGTTGGCGGACCAGTGGATGATGAACTTGCAACACCGACAGGATGCGCAATCTATGCTGAAATATGTGATGATATCAAAGATTTTATTCCACAGATAAAACCTAAAAGCATAGGTTATGGGGCTGGAAAGAAAGACTTTGACCAACCAAATGTCTTAAGAATCATTGAATCAACAGACATCATCGAAAGCGATGAAATTGATGTAATTGAAACCAACCTTGACCATTTAACCGGTGAGGAAATCGGATACCTCTTTGACAAGCTTATGGATTTGGGAGCAAGTGACGTTTCCATCACTCCAATCATCATGAAGAAAAACCGCCAAGGCAGTCTTTTAAAGGTAATATCCCCAAGGAAAAATAGGGAAACATTAATAGAAGGCATTTTTAAAGAGACTGGAAGTTTGGGAATTAGAATAATTCCAAACATGCACAGAGGAATGGCAAAAAGGGAATTTATCAAAAAAGAAGTTGAAATTCAAGGTGAAACCTTTGAAATAACATTTAAAGTTGGATATATCAATGGAGAAATCATATCTTCAAGACCAGAATATGAAGATTTAAAAAAAATCGCTCAAAAGACAGGCATTCCATTGATAAAAGTTAAGGAGTTGATTAAATGAAAAAAGCCATTTCCGTACTCTCCGGAGGACTTGATTGCACTGTTGCAACAAGTGTTTATGCAGAAAAATATGATATTCATGCAATAACATTCAACTATGGTCAAAAAGCATTCGAACAGGAATTACGAGCTTCAAAAGCAATATGTAAAAAAATGGGTTTTGAACATACTGTAATTGACCTTCCATGGCTTGCCCAAATCAGCAATTCAACTTTAAACACTGATGAAGACATTCCGCAAGTCCGTGAAGCAGACTTGGATGATATAGAAAAAAGCAGCAGGACTGCAAGTAGCGTCTGGGTTCCTGCAAGAAATATGGTCTTCACATCCATTGCAAATTCATTCGCCGAAAGCATTGGGGCAGAAATAATAATAGTCGGATGGGATGCCGAAGAGGCTGCAACATTTCCAGATAACTCAAAAGAATTTTTAAATGCCTTTAATGAATTGATAAAAATAGGTTCGCCGGAAAATATTAAAATTGAAGCACCGGCCATTGATTTGAATAAAGAGGAAATTGTTAGGTTAGGCCTTGAAGTTGGTGCTCCAATGGAAATAAGCTATTCATGTTATTCAGGCAGAGACAAACATTGTGGCATTTGTGAAAGTTGCATGAGGCGGAAACGAGCATTCAAAAAAGTAAAAGTAAAGGATTTAACTGAATATGAACAGTAGCTAGTCATATTTCTCCAAATCCCTTTTCCAATTTGCATCATCTAATGAGATATCATTTCTCAAACAGTATGTTGCATTTTCAACAGAACTGTACAAATCTGCAATTCCTTCTTTTGATTTACTGTGGTTGGCAACTCTTGATCTTCTAAGTCCAATTTTGCCTGCTTCTGAGTATGAATCAATGTCTGCACCAATGAAAATGAACTCCCAACTGTGGCTCTTAATCATGTTGCTAATCTGTGATTTTGAATATTCAACAGAAGCGTTTTCCATTCCATCAGTCATAATAACAAATAAAGCTTTGTTTTCTATTTTTTGGTTAAGAGTTGTAATTGTTTTTCCAATTGCATCTAAAAGGGCAGTGCATCCCCTAACATAATATTCTTCTTCAGTCAAATCGCTAACATCCTCAATTGATTTTCTTTCATAAAGAAGTTCGTATTGGTCATCGAATAGTATTGTGGTTACTCTTGTGTTTAACTCTTTTCTCCTTTCTTTTTGGATGAAAGAATTAAATCCCCCTATAGTATCTTCTTCAGAACCATGCATTGATCCACTTCTATCAATCAAAAATATCAAATCTAGGTCCTCATTTGGTGGAATACTTACCATATTATCACTTCCCTTAATTATGTTAATAAGTTGTTAGTAACTTACACACAATATATTAACATTAAGTAGTATATAAACATTTCTAAAAAAATTAAAAAAGCAAGTGGAAAAAATAATATAAAAAAGTAAAAAAATCAGTTATTCTAATTGATTCAAGATATTTAACCCATCATCAGACAATCTATAAAGACGACCCTTCTTGACTTCAGGATTAATGCATTCCACAATGTCTTTTTCTTTTAATTGTCTCAATACATTGGAAATATGGTTGGGCAAAATATCACAATCGGCTGAAATCTCTCTAGGCATCTTTACCTGAGTGTTAAGAGATTTTAAAACCTTAAGTCTATATGTAGACCTATTAACATATTTGATTTTATCTTCCATAATATCTCCTCAATTAATTTTATTTCCGCAATTCGTGCAAAATGAATCCTCTTTGCCAATATCGGCTCCACAATTTGGACATTTCAGCTCGACATCAAAATGAGCACCGCAGTTTGTGCAAAATTTATCACTAACATCGGCAACGGCACCGCAGTTTTGACAATATTTTTTATCATCATCAATTAAATGAGACTTCTCAAATTCCTGTTTTGGTTTTGGAGTATCACCTAAAACCGGTGCTGCATAAAAATCCTTTTGATTTTCAATTTCCACAATCAACTCATTCATAACAGCTATCCTTTTGCTATCTGAAGGGTGTGTTGAGAAAAAATCATGACTATTTGGATTTCCACCAGCCATACTTTGCCAGAAATGAGGAATTCCAGAAATGTCATAGCCTGCCCAGTGAATTATCATCATACCAAGCTTGTCCGCCTCGAGTTCTTGATCCCTTCCCCACGGATTCATCAATAAATACTGTGAACCAATACTTGCAACATTAGTGGCAGCTCTTGTAAGGTCTCCAATTCCACCCAATCCGACCAAATCCAGGGCAAAACTACCTATCCACGCTGCAGAAGTAATGGCATTTTGAGCATTTTGAGCACTGATTCGTGTCCTTGAATGATCAAGAAGCGCATGTGCCATTTCATGACCTAAAATAAAAGCTACCTTCTCTTCACTGTTAGCAACAGAAAGAATTCCTGAAAACATCACAATCTTACCGCCAGGCATGCAAAATGCATTTACAGTATTATCTGCAATTAAATGAAAATCCCAATCATAATAGTCTTCAGTATAATCACTTCTTCCGATTTGCGCCAAGTAATTTTCAACTGCTTGAATTAATCTGATAGCCACATTTCTAACTAATTGACCTTGTGGAGTATTATCAAGAAGTTGAGCTCGGTTAATCATCGCATAATACTCATTATATGACTCCTCTAAGAATTTATCATCATTAACCATGTCAAAATGAGATTTTCCAGTAAATGGATTAATGCTACTTCTATCGTCCTTTGCCATAATGCATCACATCCATATAATTATATTATTATTTTGTGTTTAAAAAGTTTTTTAATAGTTAAAAAATAATTCCAGACATCATGAAAAGAATACATCATCAGAGTTATTATTCTTAAAGATGCAGTCCTTTAAATTTAAATCGACTTTATTTTTTGCATATATTGCTCCACCATTCTCTTTTGCAGTATTTTCACATAATTCAGAATCAACAATGCTTAATATACCCAACCATATATTGCTCCACCATTATCGCCCGACATATTATTTAAAAAGGTGGATTCAACTATAGTCAATTTTCCATCAATATTAAATATTGCTCCACCATCAGCATTTGCAGTATTGTGTGATAAAGTCGAATAAGATATATTCAAGGTGCCCCTGTTCTTATGTATTGCTCCCCCACCAAAAATTCCATTTGATGCATTGCCAGATAAGGTTGATTTACTTATATTAATTACACCCCTATTATCATATATCGCCCCACCAACCCTATTTGCAGTGTTTTTAGAGAAAAGGGAATCATCAATATTTAATTCTCCTCCATTAAATATTGCTCCACCATCATTTTTTGCAGTGTTATTGATTAATTTAGATTTTTTAATATTTACCACACCATTAACACTAAATATTGCCCCACCGTGGCACTGGGATGAATTATCCGAAAATATTGAATCGCTAATGTATATTTCACCCCAATCATTATATATTGTCCCGCCAGCAACTTTTGCAGTGTTATCCGATAGTATTGATTCACATATGTTTAAAACCCCTCCAAGATTGTATATTGCTCCAACTGCATTTTTCAACACAATATTTTTAATCGTGACCCATTTAGCAGTACTATAAAATATCCGTGTTTTTCCGCAAGCATCTATCGTATGCCCATTTGCTTCAATAATCAGATTATCAACATCCAAATTAATGCCCTCCGAATATTCATACTCTTCATTTTCATCTAAAACAATGTCTGAAGTTAAAAAACACAACTTTAACTCCACTATGAATCAAATCATCCAAATATTTAAAATTTTCTTGCATGAGCCACACCCATATTAATATTAAATATTGAGCAACTATTAATTAACTTTAAACACAAAATGAAAAAAATAACTAACGTTGATATTAACACACTAAAAAAAGAGAAATTAATATTTGAAACATGTGCTAGTCTTTTTGGAATAACAATTATTGCAACTCTGACAGATTGCTACTCCATTGCCAGTTTCTTTCCACTCTGCTAAAAAGTCAGCCTGGGCTACAAATGGTTTGGACATTGAAACAAGTTCAACTTTTGAATTATTTAACACATCATTGATTTTAGCCATTTCCCTTAAAGATCCACCTAAAATAACCGGAATGTCAATCGCATCAATCAAATCATCAACATAAACTAAAAACGGATGCTTTTCGCCCTTATCATAGATTTGTGAAATTGTACGGGCAGTCAGTTGGATACTGTCTGCTCCAGCTTTTTCAAGCTCACATGCAATGGCAATGCTTTCATCAGCAGTCATTCCACCTTTTCTGACATCCCATGGATTGATTCTGCAACTCACATGCATATCCATTGTTTTTTTAATAACTTTAATTATTTCAGATGAAATCCTAACTCGGTTTTCAGTGTTTCCACCATATTTATCTTCCCTTTGATTGAAATATGGATTCATGAACCTTGCAAGATAAAAATTGTTTCCCATGTTGATTTGAATTCCATCAAAGCCCGCAAATGCGAATTTTTTAGCAGCCATTATGACTTCAGCCTGAAGTTTTCTTATGCCTTCAGGAGTAATTTCATTAGCTTCTACCTTTTGATTTTCCCCATCATCATAATAGAAAAATGCCAATTGACCTAAAATTGGAACATCATATTCATGAGCAGTGTCTGTAATCAACTTATATTCTTTAATGAAACCAGGATAGTTCAAACTAGTAGAATACGGGAAAAATCTGTCCTTATAGTCAAGTGCAAATATTTCAGAAACAATTGCTCCAACTCCACTGCTTGCCATCTTTTCATACCTCTCAAAAATGGCAGGTGTTAAAAATCCTCCTTCTTCAGTTTCAGTTTCCCATGTACCAGTCCTGACAATCCTGCTTTTAAGCTTTAAATCACCTAATTGGCACTCATCAAAAATATCTTTCATAAAAATTACTCCCAAAAAAAATAAAATAAAATTAATAAAAAAAAGTAAAATAAAGGTAATCTATTTGATTACCATTAAAGTATCACCAGCACTTACCGCATCACCAGGTTCCACAAAGATTTCCTCAACAACACCATCAACTTCAGATTGAATGTCATTTTCCATCTTCATAGCTTCAATAACACAGATTGTAGATCCAGCAGTAACTTTATCTCCAACATTAACGTTGAGTTTGATTACCATGCCTTGCATTGAAGAAGTAATTCCCCCTTCAACAGGTTGGAATGCACTGTTATCAGCTTCTCCGATTTCCATAAATCCGGTAGGCATGATTTTAACTTCATACATATCCCCATCAACTTCAACATTGTACTGTGTTGGAATTCCAATGGCATCATCTTCGTTAAATGAACGAGCCGGTTGAAGTTCTTCTTCTTCGGCTTCACCTTTAAGGAATTTAGGTGCTATTGGTGGATACATTGCATAAGTTAAAGCGTCTTCATCAGATTTTACAAATCCTTTTTCTTCTCCTTCAGATTTAAATTTGTCGAACTCCGGTTCGAGCAAATCTGCAGGTCTGCAGGTAATGACTTCTTCATCACCAATTATTTTACTTGCAATTTCCTCATTTACCGGTGCCGGAGGTTTACCGTACATTCCTCTCATATACTCTTTAACTTCGTTGGAAACAGTTTTGTATCTTTCTCCACCCAGAACATTCATTACAGATTGGATACCAACAATTTGACTGGTCGGAGTTACAAGAGGTGGGTATCCCATATCTTTTCTAACGCGAGGCATCTCTTCAAGAACATCATTATACCTATCAAGCGCATTTTGTTCTTTAAGTTGAGAAATTAAGTTTGAAAGCATTCCACCAGGAATTTGGTATAATAATACATCAGCATCAATACTTTCGGAAATCGGATCTAAAATTCCAGAGTATTTATCTTTAATGTCTTCAAAGTATTTTTTAATGTGAGCCAATAATTTTAAATCAAGACCTGTGTCAAATTCAGTGCCCTGTAAAGCTGCAACCATACTTTCTGTTGGAGGTTGTGATGTTCCCCATGCAAGTGGTGAAATAGCAGTATCCAAAATATCAACGCCCGCTTGACATGCAGCATAATAACTAATTGGAGTCATACCACTAGTACAATGACAATGCAAGTCTACAAGCAAATCAGTTTCTTCTTTTAATGCTGAAACCAAATCATAAGCAGCAGTAGGAGTAATTAAACCTGCCATGTCTTTAATAGCTACTGAATCACAGTCAAGTGCTTCTAGATTTTTAGCCAGTTCTACGAAATCATCTAAAGTGTGAACCGGACTAATAGTGTAACTTATAGTTCCTTGTACATGGGCTCCTTGATCTTTAGCAACTTTAATTGCTTTTTCCATGTTCCTAATATCGTTCAATGCATCAAAAACTCTAAAGATATCCACACCATTTTCGTATGATTTTTCAACGAATTTTTCTACAATATCATCAGGATAATGTTTATAGCCCACTAAGTTTTGTCCTCTTAAAAGCATTTGAATAGGAGTTTTCTCAAATCCTGATTTCAATTGTCTTAATCTTTCCCAAGGGTCTTCATTTAAATATCTTATACATGTATCAAATGTAGCTCCGCCCCAAGCTTCTACTGAAAAATATCCAACTTTGTCCATTTCTTCTGCAATAGGAATCATATCCCTAGTCCTCATCCTAGTTGCAAGTAAAGATTGGTGAGCATCCCTAAGCGCTGTTTCAGTAAATCTCACTTTAGCCATTGTTTTGCACCTCTCTAATATTCTATTAATAATCGTAAATTATCCAACTATAATATATGTTTTTTGTATTATATAAATTATACTAAAAAATGAATACTATATATTTTTCAAATAAGAATAAAATAAAAAAAGAGCAGAATATAACCGATATATTGTTTATTTATTCAGTATTTACTCAAAAAAATAAAATAAAAAAAGAAGAATTGAAAAATTATCTTTCTAATTCACCAGAAATAAATTTTTCAACATTTTCATATGCTTCATCATCAGTGAATTGAACTGGAGGATGTTTCATTGTATATGAAGAAATTGATGTTAATTGTCCACCAACACCCCTTTCCAAACCTATTTTACAACATCTGACAGCATCAATCACACATCCTGCAGAATTTGGAGAGTCTTCAACACTCAATCTGAGTTCAATATTCATAGGAACGTCCCCAAATGTACGGCCTTCCATTCTAAGGAAACATAATTTGTTATCATTTTGCCATGGGACATAATCACTAGGCCCAATGTGAATATCACGGTCATCCATTCTTTCAGTTAAAACAGATTGAACCGCTTCAGTTTTGGATTCCTTTTTAGAGTCTAGCCTTTCCCTATTGAGCATATTTAAAAAGTCAGTATTACCACCAGTGTTAATTTGATAAGTTCTATCTAATTTTACCCCTCTATCCATGAACAAACTAGCTAATGTCCTGTGAGTGATAGTAGCTCCGATTTGAGCCTTAATGTCATCTCCAACAATAGGAATTCCTTTTTCTCTGAATTTAGCATCCCATTCATCATCACTAACAATAAATACGGGCATACAATTTACATAAGCAATTTCAGCATCAAGAGCACATTGAGCGTAATATCTTGCTGCCTCTTCAGAACCTACAGGCAGATAATTAACTAAAATTTCAGCACCGCTTTCTTTTAAAACTTCAACAACATCCACAGGTTCCTCATCACTTACAACAAATGTGTAATCATCATCATAATTAGACATGTGTTCTGCAACACCATCCAAAACATGCCCCATACTTACTTTGACATCATATTTTGGGATATCTTCTTGGAAAATAGTTGTACAATTAGGTTTTGCAAAAATTGCTTCATCAATTGTTTTTCCAACTTTTCTTGCATCGACATCAAAAGCTGCAACGACTTCAATGTCACTAGGTTTGTATCCACCAATTTCCCAATGCATAAGCCCTATTGCATCTTCTGGCTTTTTACCATCATAATAATGAATTCCTTGAATAAGAGAACTGGCACAGTTTCCAATTCCCACAATCGCTATTTTAATCTTGTTCATTATAACACCAGCTAATAAAATAATACTTTAAATAAATATAATACTTATATATTTTTATCATATACTTTATAAAATTATTGTTGAATCAGCGGGGGCTCTTTCAAAAACTTGTGTGATTTTTTTCATTTCACTTAATTAAAATCTTGAACCTCTCCGCCCTCTAAAGAGGACGGGGATTCCTGGATTTTTTTCACTTAATGGGTTAATTAAGTATTTTCCAAGCCATCTCCGTTAAACCAGCGGTTTAGTATGTTAATTGCAGCATTTACATCCCTATCAAGCATTTTTCCACATTTTGGGCATTTCCAATTGCGTGTTTTGACTTCTAACTCTTTGTTTATGTGTCCGCAGTGGTGGCATGTTCGGCTTGTATTGTGGGATTTTACAAATGATACGCCTTCTGCGGTGGGTTTGTAGAGTTGGAATTTGTCTTGTAGTCTTTTAATGAATCGTGATAGAAGAAATATCATATTTTGCTCCCCACCGATTAAAATCTTGATAGTGTTGTAGTTTTCTTCAAAGACTAGGGTATCGTATTTTTTGACTAGGTTGTAGGTTAATTTTTCAATGTAGTCTTTTAATTGATTGGTTCTTTTGTTGTACCATTTTTGCAGTCTTTTTTGAAGTTTTTTCCATCGCCTGCTTCCGTTTCTGCATCGTGACATTAATCTGTTGATGTGTTTGATCATTTGGTTTTCATGGTCAACATCAAAGAATTCTTTTTGTCTTTTGCTTGTGACTAGCCATCCGTTTTTATTGGAATTAATATCGCATCCAATGTGGTTTTCTGTTAATGACATTTGTTGTGGTGCATTGGTTTCTATGTTGAATGATGCATAGTGGTTCAATCCATCATAGTATACTGTAATGTTGTTGAATTTAGTATTTGGATGGTTTAATAAATCCAGATTTTTGATGCTTGTGCTGAATTTTACTTCACCGTATTTTCTGAAAGTTAGAGTATTGTTTTTTACCAGTCTTTTTTCTTTTCGTATGGTTTGTCTGAAGCTGGGTCGTGTTTTCTTTTTAGAGTGAAATTTTGGAGGATTATGAGTTTTACTTTTAGCACTGTTTTTGAAAACGTTATATAAGTCATCCCGTGCCTGTTGAAGGCTGGTGGACTCTGTTTCACCCAGATAGGGTAATTCTTTTTTAGACCCCATTAAAAATTCATTTAATTCTTTTTTACTGGGAATTTTAGCAGAATAACCCCCATATTTAGCTTTATATTTATTTAAAAGTTCATTATGGACTTTACGGGTACAGCCATAGTTCTTTTTAAACATGACTTCTTGTTCGGGAGTCAAATGAAGTTTAACAACCACACCCCGAATATATTCGCCCATAAATCCACATCCTCCTGCACAATAGTAATAAAATATTCTCATAAATAAAGAAAACATTTATATTTTTTTTACTCTTTTTTAAAACAACAATTAAATACATTAATTGAATAATTATATCTTTTATAAATTAATCCTATATAAAAAAAAGAGCAAGAGCATTTGAAAACTAATCGAATAACGAACTCAGAGCAATTTTTAACACCCAAAGCATATTAATATCCCACAATAAAAGAAAGTACACTGAACAAAAAAAAATCATGCTAAAATAGCATCCAGAAAGCACAAAATAAAAAAAAACACAATAAACTTAATTAAAAAAAATAGTACACCCAACTGTGCAATTCATCCACGACTTAAAAGAAGTCAGGGTATTCTTGCATTTTAAGATAAAATAGAATAGCAATCTGTCTTTTGAATGGATGAAAAAGAGAAGATATTTATTACTGACAAAATAGAGATATAATGCTCTTGAAACTATGATAAATTGAATATAAAGAAAGTTTCCTAAAAGAGCCAGCAGAGAAAACAAATATTAGTTATCACATGACTCTTGAAGATAGTAAAAAAGCTATTTATTGGTATTGCTCCAAATATATTAACAACGAAATTAAAAATATGATGGAAATGAATCTGCAGATACTGTAGAACTTTTCCAAATTACTTGAGGAAATACAATGAATCCATATATTGAAATTTTAAGACTCGGAAATGCAGTAATGGGTGCTATAACTATTATATTAATAGCGATTATTGATAGAACATTTAACATACCGTTAATCCTTGCAATGCTTGCAGTATTCTTTGAGACCGCTGCGGGAAATGTAATCAACGATTATTTTGATTATAATATCGATTTAATCAATAAACCTGAAAGGCCCATACCATCCGGAAGAATATCCCTTAAAGCAGGAAGAAACTATGGTTATTTGCAGTTTCTGCTCGGAACTATATGTGGATTTTTAATTAGCTATCTGACCAATAACTGGATTCCTTTTGCTATTGTATTGATTGCAGATGTTATTCTTTACTTATATGCATATAAACTCAAATCAACACCATTAATTGGTAATCTGGCTGTTGGTTTCATGACAGGTTTTGGATTTGTATTCGGAGGGTTTACAATAAATACTCCTGAAATAATCACAACTTCAATCTTTTTAGGATTCTTTGCTTTTGTAATGACAACAGCACGTGAAATCATAAAAGACATAGAGGATATTGAAGGAGATGCTGCTGAAGGAGCTAAAACATTGCCTATTTTAATCGGTGAAAAGATTCCTGCCATGCTTGCAGTGTGCTTAATCATAATTGACTGCGCATTATGTCCTTTACTATATTATTATCACATATTCGGCATTTACTATTTATTTGTAATAGCTATTGCAGTGTTACTATTCTTATATTCTGCAATATTGATATTAAAATCACAAAATAGAGAAACTGCACACAAAGCATCCAAATATTTAAAAATAGGAATGCTTATAGCATTTGTAGCATTCATATTTGGATCTTTTTAATTTTTTAAAATTTTTGAAAAAATATTATCTATTATAAAAACTAAAAGAATAATGACTATGTTTCTAGAAGAATTCCAGTTAGAAAAAAAGGATAAATATTTTCTAATATTGATTACACTATTCAGTTTGGTATTGACCGGTTATTATATTAGCTTTAATCAAAATTTAGGAATTTACTGTAGTGATGTTTACATTTATCTATTAAATGCCCTTTATTATACCGGACACAATATCCATTCCACCCTAACGATTTATTTATCCCCAATAATATGTTTCTTAACATCAATACTGATGGATGTTGGAATTGAAGGTTCGATTTCCATTTGTATCATAACTGGAATATTTGCAATCATCGGAAATATAGGGCTTTATTTCCTTTTGAGAATAAAATTTGATAGCTTATTGAGTTTAACTGGAGTTATATTATATGCCACGTTTGCACTTAACTTAACTTGGTTAGCTAATGGCAGCATTGACATTCCCGGTGTGAGCATTACCATTTGGACAGTGCTTTTCACAATTCTTGCAATCGATAAAAATCCAAAGTATTATCTTTTTTTATTTACGATATTCGCTATCGCATTTTTTACAAGATACCAAATAATATTCATACTTCCAGTTTTAATCTTATATTATCTATACAGGAATGGATTTAAAATTAAAAAGCATGACCTAAGGCATATCAAAAGAGGTGCCTTAATAGCGTTACTGCTTACAGCCATTATTTTAATACCTGTTGTAATTATGGGTGGAGGGCATTTTGAACCTGTTGAGCAAATTTCAGGAGGAATCTCTGGAAGCCAGGGTCGTACTAATGATCCGGCATATAGTACTGATGACGGATATTATTTATCGAATTTCCCAAATTTCATATCTTCTTCAAAAGTTACCTATGAACATAATACGCCAACCTTGGAAAATCCAACGATACTGTCCTTCTTGATTATGACCATATTGACTATCGGAAGCATATTATTCATTGCAAAAAAAGATTATGAATTAGACAAGAAAAAATTGATTCCAGTCATATTATTAATAATTGCCATTTTAACATTTAAAAAAACCAGTTCAGTAGTATCAATTTCTATTACGTTTCTTGGATTGTTATTGATCGGCAGGGACAGTAAAAATCAGAAGGGGCTTTTAATGTTAAGCTGGATTTTAGTTAACCTGATTTTCTACAGTTATTACAGTCTTAAAGTTAACAGATATATAATTCCTGCAATCCCTCCGTTAATCTATTTGATTTTAGCAAGCATTGAACTGATTAATGAAAAAATCAGCATAAACAAAAACATTATTCCTATTGTTTTGATTGCACTGTTTGTAATACAAGGGTTTACATTTTGTTTTGCATTTGAAGAGACAAATCACTTTACAGCCCCTCGAGAAATCAGCGATTATATAATTCATGAAAATCCAGATTATGAGGACTCCACTATTGGTGTTTACAATATTCGACCGTATCGCTGGTATCTGGGTGAAAATGTAATTGGAATCCAAAATCATAAACATGCACAAATCGATTCAAGCAATATAAGTTATTATATTTCAAATGCGAAAATAGACGATTTGAATAATTTTACAGAGATAAAGAATATTGATAACTTATATTTATATAAAAAAAGTGTTTAATATGATTCTTTACATCAAATGCCTTATTTTATATCTTAACTATAAATAATCATATTCCTGCTGGCAAATAGCAATATGGGCTTTATATTTGAATATAATGAAACTGATTGCATTATTGTAATAAACAGATGTTGAATAATGAACGATAATGCAAAAAATTTGAAAAAACTCGAATAAAGCTACTTGAAAATATGGCCAGAATAAAATTGAAAAACAAATATATTATATTTATCTTTCATGTTCAGACTACTTTTTAGAAAGATATATAATAAAAAAAATAAAAAATATATAACATAAAAATGCATTAAAGAGGATAATATGAAAGTTGTATGCTGTAAGAACTGTGGTGCAAAATACCAACTCGATGATGATGACGATATAACTACATTCGAGTGTTCTTCATGTGCGGGCGAATTAGAATATTTGGAAGATTATTCTGATGATGGTAGAAAATCCCGTTCTTCTTTTATGGGGTCATTTAAGTATGATAATTCTTATATTGTCCAATGCGAAGACTGTGGGCTAAAATATAAGATTAAAAGTAGTGACAACATTATTGATTATGAGTGTGATAGCTGTGGAGGTTCTTTAAGATATCTTGATGAGGATATGAACAAAGAGCTTGACAATTATCTTAAAGAAAGACAAAAAGAAGTTGAACAATTCAGGGTACAAAGCCAACCTGAAGAACCAACACCTGAAGAAACTAAAAAAGAAGATAATATATCCTTAAAGTCAATTACTAATAGACTTGAAAACTTCTTCTCTGAAGAGCACATGTTACAAATTGCTGATACAGAGAAAAAACAACAAGGTTTAGATGAAGAAAACAATGCTAAAACCGCAAGAACTACTATTCCTAAAGCAGTTATGTCTAAATTTGGAAGAGAATTTGCAGTTCCAAAAACAAATGATTATAACATCTTAAAGAGTTTCCTTAAAGATGAATTCATGAAAGGAATGAACGAATATTATCCAAATATTCCTAAAGAAACTATAAAAAAAGGAAGTTTTCTTGACAAGATTAGTATTAAAGAACCAAATTCCGGAATTATTGAACCCGAAACTAGCGTTCCTGAAGAAAATGATAGCTTTGATTTTGATATCAAAAATATGGATACAAATTCAACCTTATTGGCTGTCGGAGGAATTATTTTTATTTTAAGTATTGCTGAAATATTGCTTATCAACAGTGGCGTTGGTATTGTTACTTTATTTATTGGAGTAATTATCTTATGTTATGGATTTTATAAAACTCGTGATGTAAAAGAACATGAAAAAAGAACTAGAATTATCAGAGAACATTTATTAACATTATCTGATGAATATTATGTCTTTTACAATGTTAAAACTCCAACTTCCCAATCCAGCATTAACCATTTAGTTGTTGGCCCTACTGGAATTTATGCACTTCTCTCACAGAAATACAATCCAAAACTTAGATTGGAATCTGAAAATGAAAATTTAAATTTAATTGGATCTAGTGAACCAGAAGAAGAAAAGATTGAAGAAGTCACAACTACAAACAATGTGAGAAGATTCAGATACACCACTAAACAAGCAAAATTCTCTCAAGACAATAAAACCAAGCAAAAAGCATTAAGTTTAGGAGAAGATTTAATTAACTTCCTTAATGACAACAACATTAGAAACTGTTTTGTTGAACCATTAGTTGGATTTATTAACAATGAAGTGGTTGTAATAAATATGCCTTTAACTGATGAAGACTTATTTATTGAGGAGTTATTAAATAAAATCCAAACAAGTACAATTAAATTAGACCCTGAGACTATTGACAAATGTGCCGTTTTAATAAACACATATTCTGCCGATTGTTCATCAGAAATAATTTAATTTCTTTTTTTATTTTTTTGATGCCGTTATTAATTTCATCAAAAGTTAAAAAAATAATCCATTAAATTAAAATACATTGAAGATAATAAAAAAATTATAGAACTTTTTTGGAGATTATAAAATGGCGGATATTACAGTAGATTTTGATAAATGTGACAATTGTGGTGATTGTGCTGATGTTTGTCCAATGGAAGTACTAATCATCAAAGATGGAAAATTAACAATAAATGACCCTGACGAATGCAGTTACTGTGAAACCTGTGTCGACATGTGTCCTAATGAATGTATTACAATCAAATAGGATTAAATCATTCATTTAATCAATTTTCTTTTTTTAATTTAAATGAAATTAACGCCACAAATAGATTATTAATTCAAATAGCCAACACCAAAATATATTTTTATCATATAAAAGGACACTTCAAAAATTCCCAATACCCTGAAGCACAGAATCATTCAAACATTTCAAAATCTATTAATGTATCTTCACAAATATCCATTTTAGCAACTTTTCCAAGGACACTATCCACTTCTGATGGTGAAATTCCAGTTCCAGGTCTTTTAAATGTAATGTTTGACTTTGATATTACTTCTCCTTTTTTAATGTCTGTTTTTGCAACAATGGACCTTCTTGCTTCTTTTCTTGCAGAGGATTCGCAAATTAATGGCTGTTTGTTTATACGACCATTAATTTTGGATAAAAACATGACATTTTTTCTAAATTTAGAAACATCATTTGAATCCATTGAGTGGAAATGGCAATTACCCTCCAAAGTTTTATCAAGAGTGAAATGCTTTTCCAATATTGTGGCCCCATAATTATAAGCAGTTGTTAAAACAACCATATTTTCATCAGGTTTTGTATGATCAGAATACCCGATTTCATAATCTGGGAAATTATTGGCTAAATCTTTAATCATCAATAAATTTGCATCTTCATACGCTGTAGGATATGATAAAACACAATGCATTATTGCAATATCAACGAGAGAAGTATCTTCAATTGCCTTAACCGCTTCCCTAATCTCCCTCATAGTAGCTGCACCTGTTGAGAGCAGAATTGGTTTGTTTTTGCTTGCAATATATTTAATAAATGGAATATTTGTTAAATCGGAAGAGGATATCTTGTAAATATCCATGAATTCATCCAAATAATCAACAGAATCAAAATCAAAGGGAGTTGATAGAAACATGATGCCTACTTGCTTGCAATACTCGGATAATTGACGAAATTCTTCCTTGCCAAATTTATCAAATTTTTTAAATAATTCAAATTGAGAGGTAGTTGGCTCTTCAGATAAATCCCAGTATGCAAGGGAATTTCGAGAAGCAATAGTTTCAGCCTTATAAGATTGGAATTTAACTGCATCAACACCACATGACTTCGCCTCATCAATCATAAGTTTTGCAGCATCCATATCAGATATCCCTTCTTTTTCAGCAACATCATAAAAGTTAACACCAATTTCCGCAATTAAAAATGGTTGTTTTTTAAATATTTTCAAAACAAACACCCGCTAAGATTTTCTATTTAATTCAAAATTCCTATATTCCTCTTTAACAATTGCCTGAACATTATCAAATCCATTTTTCAAATCTTTAGATAACATTTTTTCATTCATTTCTATTCTACGATTATAATCATTTACCAACTCAATGAATTGGTTCATAATTTCTGTTTCATCAACGTCAAAACCAAGACCCATATTAATAAAACCATTATTGCTGCTGCAAAATACATGGCTCTGTTGCCTTTCAGTTTTACACAGACAGATTGTTGGAACACCTAATGAGCAAACTTCATACATGGTCCTGCCTGGAGACGTAAATACAATATCTGCTTTAAACATGAATTCACTGATATTTGACACATTTGAATAAACTTGAATTGCATGATTAGATTCAATTTTAGAAATCAATCCTTCTTTATCAGGATAACCCAATCCCAAAATAACATTGATACGCCCTTCATAATTTGTTTTAAGAATAGCATTTAAGACCTTCTCAGTTAACTTGTCAGAATCTGTCCAACCGAAACTGATTAGAATATTATCAACATCTTGAGTGATAATCTTTTGAGGTTGGAAATAAAATTCATCCTTTAAAATGTAATATTTATGACCTATGAAAATATTATCTGAAGAGGAATCATGTTCATATAATGAATCAAAGACAACATCAGCAAACTCCGCACCAGTGCCTAAATCCTCAAAGTTTACAACAAAATAGCCATCACTCTTTAATTTGAGAACATAATCAGAAGTAGTGTCCAAAACATCATTAATAACAATTTGAGGAGAATATTGTGCTAATTTATTAAATAAATCATCAGTATTCTCATAAAGCACATATGGGAAATTGTGGCTATCTACAATATCAACCGCCAATTGATGAGATTTGTCAAGGAAGAATAAAACCTCATGGAAAGCCAATCTTGAAGCGATTGACAAACATCTGTATACATGACCTGCGCCTATTTCGTTATAAGCATCTGCAACAATAGCCATTCTCCTTTTTTGAAGATAATTTTCAGCTATCAACCAATCCCCGTAATCATCAATGTTAATGCTTTCCTCTCTTGATATTTCAATCAAATCAATATTAGTTCCAAGGCAGGAATCTTCATGGACAAAAGATCTTCTAGTGGCTAAAATAGCTCCAGTTTCTTTAAATGACTTTGGCAAATGCTCTTTGCTAACTCTTTGAGAATAACGCGGAAAATACCTTTGAGTATTCTCATCATATCCCCAATTCAAATGCCTATCATCCACTACAGAGACAACACTATCAACAGAAAAATCTTCAAATTTTTCAATAGCCTTATCCAATGTTGATGGTTTGATTAATGGAGAAGTAGGTTGAAGAGTAACTACAATATCATATTCATCGAAAGCCAATTTTTCCTTTTGAATCATTGCATTATAAATGACCGGTTCCAAAGGAGATTCATCATCAGACAAATCATGAGACCGTCTAACAACACTAGCACCAAATTTTTCAGCAATCAGCGCAATTTCAGAATCATCAGTAGTTAATACAACATCATCCACATATTGAGATGACCTTGCAATAGCAATAGCATAAGAAATCAAAGGTCTATTATTAAGCAACCTAATATTCTTACGAGGAATTCCCTTAGAACCTCCTCGAGCTGGAATAACCACTAAAATTTTATTATTATTAAACATAATCATCCCTGATATAATTACAAAAATTTAATTAATCCAATATTAAATATATTTATAATATAATATTAAATCTTCGGTGTTAATATGAAAAATATGTCAAAAGAATTAATAGATAGAATAAATAATTTAGCCACCCCTGTGAAGATTATGCACGTTTGTGGCTCCCATGAACACACAATAATGGAAAATGGGATACGAAGCTTGCTTCCTGACGATGTGGAAATTGTTGCGGGTCCAGGATGTCCAGTTTGTGTAGTTCCATCACGCGAAATTGATGAAGCATTGGAATTAATTGGCAAAGGAGTTACAATCACCACATTTGGTGATATGTTAAGGGTTCCAGGTTCAAATTCATCACTTGCCGATGCCAAAGCAGAAGGAGGAGATGTTCGAGTAGTCTATGGAATTAATAGAGCTATTGAAATAGCTGAAAAAGAAGATAATGATGTCGTGTTTATTGCAGCAGGATTTGAAACCACTGCACCAACCACTGCAGCAGAACTATTGTCAAAACCACCAGAAAACTTCTCAGTGCTATCCTGTCACAGGCTAATCCCTCCCGCAATTGATTTTTTAATTAATTCCGGTCAGACAAACTTAAACGCTTTAATTCAACCGGGACATGTCTGTACAATCATAGGAACAAAACCATTCGAATACTTCTCAACAGACTTTGGAATTCCTCAGGCAGTAGCAGGATTTAATCCTTTAGATATATTAATGTCCGTTTATATGATTTTAAGACAAATCCACAATGAAACACCGAAAATTGATAATGAATATTCAAGGGCTGTCCGTGAAGAAGGCAATGTAATTGCCCAGGACATGATTGAACAGGTCTTTGAAGTTACCTCTCGAGAATGGAGAGGATTTCCGAAAATACCTAATTCCATCTTAGAAATCAAAGATGAATTCAGTGAATTTAATGCTCGTGAAAAATATGACATTGAAGTAAAAGATGTTACGGAAGCTCCTAAAGGATGTATTTGTGGACCAATCTTAAGAGGGCTTGCACGTCCTGAAGATTGTAAACTATTTAGAAACGAATGCAATCCACTCCACCCAATCGGAGCATGCATGGTAAGTAAAGAAGGAACATGCAATATTGCACACAGATACTCAAAGGGATAAAATGCCAATAGAAGCAATTGCAGTAGACATTGACGGAACAATAACTGATGAAAAAAGACAAATATGCATATCAGCCATTGAAGCTTTAAGAAAAGCTGAAGCTGCAGGAATTCCCACAACAATCGTGACAGGGAATGTTGTAAATTATGCATATGCAACAGAAGTGCTCATAGGATGTAGCGGAGGGCTTGTAGCAGAAAATGGAGGAGTTGTTTTTAAAGAGGGAGAAAACAACAATGCCGTTGAAACATTAGTCGAAAGAGACTTTGTCACATCAGCAGAGACACACTTAAAAGAAAAATTAGGTGAAAGATTTAACCAGCACGCATCCCATGACAACATGTACAGATTAACCGAAACTGTATTCTATAAAACAATTAACCGCGAAGAACTTGAAGATGCACTTAAAGACTTCAAATACTTGGAACAACTTGAAATTTATGACAGCGGCTTCGCACTCCACATAACCGACAAAAGAGTGAACAAAGGAACTTCCCTTAAATACCTATATGAAAGAAATGGAATAAATATGGAAAATGTAATGGCTATTGGAGATAGCCAAAACGATGAAGACTTCTTAAAAGAAGCAGGATATAAAATAGCTGTTGGAAATGCTGAAGACAAATTAAAAGAAATAAGCACATATACCTGCGAGAAATCCTTTGGCGATGGAGTGGCTGAAGCAATTGAAAAATTTGCACTATAGTGATAATATGTTATATGAAACAGCAGAAATTGCAAAAAAAGAAGTGGAAAACATTTGCGATGCATACGAAATTTACGTTGATGAATCAAAATCCATTGAACTCGATTCCAGAAAAGATGAACTGAATTTTGCAAAGGAAGAAATTGAAAAAGGAATTGGAATTCGAGTAATCAAAGAAGATAAAATTGGTTTTGCATTCACTTCAAACTTAGATAGAATAGCTGAAACCGCCAAACAAGCTGTCGAAAACAGCAAATTGAATAAAATTGATGAAAACTATGCATTTGCAGAAGTGGAAAAGGTATGTGACGTTAAAGACGTTTATGATAAAAAATTTAATGATTTGACTGTAGATGAATCCGTTGAATTGTTGAAAACCGTTATTTCACAAGCTATTGATAGCGGATGTGATGTGACAGGATCAGGATTTTCCGCAAGTGCTGGAAAATCATTAATCATGAATTCCAATGGAGTTTCCATTGAAAATGTGGGAACAGGCTTTGGCATAGGCCTATCCGTAACAATACAAAAAGAAGGCCAAATTGCAACAGCATATAATTCAGTATCATCAAGATTTTACGATTTGGACGGTGAAAAATTAGCAAGAGAGGTATGTGATTTAGCCAAGAGTTCACTTGACACCAAACCTGTTGAAACCGATGATTATGATGTGGTTTTAGACTATTATGCGGCAACAGGACTTCTTCAAACATTTTTAAATGCATTTGATGGTGAAAATGTAAGAAGAGGAAGATCCATTTTAAAAGACAAAATAGGTAGTGAAATAGCCAATCCAACACTTTCCATCATCGACAATCCCCTTTTGGAAAAGGGAATGTATACAACAAAATGTGATGGTGAAGGAAGCGTATCCAAGAAAACAGATTTGATTAAAGAAGGGGTTTTAAATTCATTTATCTATGACATTTACACTGCCAATAAGCAAGGCGTTGAAACAACCTCCAACGGATACCGCGGAAGCTATTTGACAACACCGATGATTTCCCCATCCAATCTAGAGTTTAAGTTTAGTGAAATGAAGGATTTGTCTGAAATCGATAAGGGAGTGCTGACCACAAGCGTACTTGGAGCACATACAGCAAATCCGATTTCCGGAGACTTTTCAGTAGAAGCAAGTAATGCATTTAAGATTGAAAATGGAGAACTAACAGACCCAATTAACAAAGCAATGATTTCAGGAAATATTTTTGAAATTATGAAAAAAGTAGAAGGATTGAATACAGAAATAAAACAGTATGGTCCTTTTATTATTCCTAAATTATTAGTGCATGATTTGAGAGTGGTTGGGCAGAATTAAAAAAAAGAGAATATTAAATTCTCTTTAATTTTTCTCTATATCTATCAATAGTTGATGAAGAATAGTCTATAGTCAAATAATCTCCTAAAATTTTTTTATTTTCATCAAAATCTTTAAGTTTTTGTTTGACAATGTTATCTATATCTTTATCCAATTTTTTTATTTGATTTTCATATGCATATTCTGATTTTTTAATGTCAATGTTTGTTTTTCTAGATATTTTTCTTATTTCCTCATCAATATCCAAATCTTCTTTAGACATGACATCACCTACATTTCAATTATCGGCAATTGGATTTCAGTTACAAAATCCTTTTCATCATCACAATTATGGAAACTTTTTACTAAAACTTCCTTAGGGGAGCCTATGATATGATAGTTGTTTTTTTGAGCTACATCAACCAATTCCGCATAAGTATCCATGATATTGTCTGTTGAGCCGAAATGTGTTCCGGACAATACCTTATTTTCTATCATATCCACAACACGAATCTCATTTTTTTCTTCAGCATCTTCTTTAATCACAATGCTAACGTCATATACAGCATCCCCCTCATTTACTTCATGTCTTGGGGAGAAATAAACAACGAAAGGTTCACCTTCATATTCTATATCTTCAGCATCAACCCAACCCATTATTTTAGAAACCAAAATATCCAAATCAGTGATTGGGCCTTTATAATTAATAACTCCTAACTTTTGTTCCGGAATCACCTTTACTTCATAATCCATAATTACACCTTACTTAAATTTTAATTTTAATTAAATAAAAATACTTCCACTTCTTCACCTTCATCCAACAATTCCACCAATTTCGGAATCTTTACATAACCGTCTGCTGTTGAAAGTGAAAAAATAGCTCCTGAATCTTTAAATATCGGATGAACATCACTGCCATCGACTTTGACAAGCTGGTATTGCATCCTACCCACTTGAGAATGGATTCTGCGAGTCATGATTCCTTTGACAGTCTTCAACTCAAAGTCATTATCGATTCCAGCCAATTTTGATAAAGGCTGTGCGACAAATGCATTAAATATCATTAAAGCAGATACAGGATTTCCAGGAAGCCCAATGACAATTTTTCCATCAATTACACCCACAATAGTTGGTTTGCCGGGCTGAACTGAAATTCCATGAATATGAACTTCACCCAATTCATCCAAAACATGTTTCAGCACATCACCCAAACCTGCGGAAGTTCCACCGGAACAGAACAATATGTCAACTTCTTTTAGGGATTGTGTAATCTTATCTTTTACTTCATCATAGTCATCCCTCATGATACCCAAGAATTTGGCATCTGCACCGCAGGAAATGGCATCATTCTTAATCATCCCACCATTTACATCATAGATTTTTCCATATTCCAGCTCTTCACCCTGAAGTGTAATTTCATTTCCCGAAGAGACTACACCAACCGTAGGTTTTTTATAAACTTCAATGGTTTCAAAACCCTGTGAAAGCAAAACTCCAATTTTGCCCGGGTTTAAAAAGTCCCCCTTTTCAAGAATCAAATTACCTTCTTCAATGTCAGACCCCTTTTTAGCAACATCCTGTGACGGGGTGGCAGCAGTAAATAAATTAACCTTATCATCAAATTTTTCAGCATATTCAACCATTACAACTGCTTCAGCACATTCAGGCATTGCAGCCCCAGTACTTATCTCAATGCACTTGCCCTTTTCAACTTTCTTATCTGTGGTTGAACCGGCTTCCAAAAAGTCAATCACTTCCAGAGTGTTTGGAGACTCTTCTGAAGCACCAAAACTATCGCTTGAAAGAATGGCAAAACCATCTTTTAGTGCCTTGTCAAATGGCGGGAAATCCATTCTTGAGTAAACATCCTCAAACAATATTCTTCCATAAGCTTCACTGACATCAATCTCTTCGCTTTGAGGTTTTAGATTTTCATCAAATAATTTTTGAATAATATCAATAGCTTCATCGCATTCTTTAATTTTTAAAAATTCGGTTCCCATAATTAACGCCTTTTATCTAAAATCCAATAAATTAATATATAATATATCAATAAATATATAAATAATTTAATCTTATGGAGAAATGTATTATTATTTTGGAGGAGAGTATTTGTCTAAGCCTAATCAAAATCAACAACAAGAGTATAGAAGGGTAAGAACTCCTAAAAAAGGAGAAATCCCTGGAGTAGTAGAACAAATTATGGGACACGGAAAATTAAAAGTTCGTTGTGCTGATGGAAATATTAGAATGACCAGAATCCCTGGAAAAATGAAAAAACGTATTTGGATTCGTGAAGGAGATGTAATCCTTGTAAAACCATGGGATTTCCAATCTGATGAAAAAGCCGATGTAATTTGGAGATACACAAAAACCGAATCAAATTGGCTTGAAAGAAAAGGCTACTTAAAAATGTAGTCTAACTACTTATTTTTTTGATATAAATGGATTCCAAAATAGCTAAAGCGGATGCAGAGCATCAAAAATTACATTCACGGAAAAGAAAAAAAGACAGTTCCGATAGAAAAGTTGGAAATGAGATTTTTGACAAAATAACCCTAGAAACTCTGTATAAATTAGCTAATCAAGGATACATTGACATTTTAAATGGTGCCATAAGTACAGGCAAAGAAGCGAATGTACTTACCGGAATTACAGATGATGAAAAATTTGTGGCTGTTAAGATTTATAGAATTGCCACTTCTGATTTTAAAAAAATGGATTATTATCTTAAAGGTGATCCAAGATTCAACATCAAAACTAAAAATAAAAGAAAAATCATCTATTCCTGGGTTACTAAAGAGTTTAAAAACTTAACAAGACTTTATACTGCTGGAGTCAATGTTCCCGAACCCATAACCAGTTCAAACAATGTTCTAATTATTGAATTCATTGGAGATGAATATGGAAATCCTGCCCAACCCGTTAAAAACCAACCTCCTCAAAATCCAGAGGAATTCTTCAACAAATTGCTTGTTCAACTGAAACTGTTTGTAAATGAAGCAAAATTGGTTCATGGAGACCTGTCCAATTATAACATATTGAACTTAGATGAAGAACCTGTTATAATTGATGTTTCACAATCCGTAGTTTTAGATAATCCAATTTCAAAAGAGCTTCTTGAGCGAGACATCAACACTTTGGTTCGTGAGTACACCAAACTCGGTGTGAAAACCTGTTTTGATGAAATTTGGGAATATGTCGACCCCAAATTTTAGATAATCCCATTATGAATTCTAATCCATTACTAATCTTTGAAAGAAATAAATTTAACCCAGTTAAAGAATATCACTTATATTTTTAGTTTTTAATTCTTCATCAATTTTTTTCGGATCGGATTCCAATAACTTTATTAATTTTTCTAATCTGGACGCAAATAATAAATCATCATAATTAAAGTTAAACTCTTTAAAAACAAATTTATTTGGATATTTTTCTTCAAATTCATTTTTATCATATTCACTGCAAAAACCATATCTTTTACCGTTAAAATAAACTTCATAATAAATGTATTTCTCCAAATATAACAAAGTTTGTTGAGGAGTCAATCCCATGATTATCAAATCCCATTAATTTATATTTAAGTTTAAAACCTTTCGTTTTCAATTAAACAGTTCACTTCATTACAACTTTCACATTTTGGAACTTTAACATCTTTTAAAATTTCTTTAAAATTTTTTCTATCCCTATGGCGAAAATCGTCACTGAATAATGATTCACCACCATATTCCACTCTACTTTCAAAATCAATTTTTTTAAAGCCGAACATTTTAACTAATGTATTTTGAAGGCTTTCATCAAAAAACAAAACACCAATATGCAAATGACATGGAAAATTTAGATAAGTATCGTAATCTTCTTCGACATATGTTTTGATTGCTTTTATAACCATTTCATCCAATTCTTTTGAAGTGAATTTCTTCCAGTGCATTAGTTCAAAAGCATATTGCTCTTCAAAATCTACTGACTCAAATTTGTAGTAATACATGAAAATAATTTATTATTCATGACCTATTTAAAGTTTTAGGTTCAAAATTGACCCCATTTCATAAAATTATTGTGAAAAAAACATAATATATAAAATTAACTATTCAGACGTCTGTAAAATATTAAAAAGTAATCATGCAATTTAATTATAAATAACTTACTATTTCACTTGTAGCTCTTTCAAGTGATTTTCTCTCATCTGAAGTTAGATAAATTGAATCTTCCAAAATATAAACATACTCCATGAAATCTTCCACCAATCCATACCATGAATCATGACATACTGCCAAATCATCCCCCAATATTTCAGCTATCTTTTCAACTAAACTACATGCAAATGAATGTTCTCTCATCCCAAGTATTTTTGGCAGTTCATTGTTCATGAACTCATATAATGCATATTCCATCATGTCAATATTGTAAATTCCAAAATCTGCAAAGGATCTGTCTTCACCTGAGCAAAATACTTGATTTAATTTATCAATGTAATACTGTTTATCAATTACAGATTCTTGGCCAAATTTATCTAAAAAAGCCTTTTTAAGTTTTGGATTTTGTTTCATCTCATTTTTCAGAAAATCACGAAGCTGATTTTCATCAATTGAACTTATCAAATCATTTTCACTTTGACTGCCTTTTAACAATTCCGGGGTTTTTTCAATGTAAAATATTAATGCTGCTTCATGTTTGCAAGTATATTCTGATTTGCAGTTACATGAAACATAATGAGGAGAGTGAAAAATTGGGGCTATTACTTCAAAATCATCAACTTTGGCAATAATTTCCCCATCTTCAACATGTGTAATTTCTACTTCACAATTTTCTGCTTCATCTAATGATTTCTCCTCAAAACTTAACTGCCAACCTTTCATATAAATATATATTTACTGATTAGATAAATAGTGTTTATGTAAAAATTATTTAAATGAAGTGATTTTATGATTGATGGATATGAGTGGCAACTGGATTTTCACTATCGTGAAAACGGAACTGGTAAAAACTATTACAAATCAGGACGTGTCAAATTTATTGAGAAAAAGGGAAACACGGTTAATGCAATTGTTTTAGATGATTACAAGTTTAAAGTAAAAATTAAATTATGTGACGATAAATATGTTGATTCCATTTCATGCGAATGTGGTGAGCAATCCTGTAAACATATGGCCGCATGTCTCCACCTATTGTCAAATGAAGAAGTTCCAGACAATGAAAATAAATTTATAGAAATTGAGGGCTCCCTTGACAATTTAAAAGATGATGAATTAACCAACTTTGTTAAAAACCAATTGATAAGTGATTATAATTTCTATAAAGAGTTTAAAGAGGAATTTAAACCATGAAAATCCAACTACAAATTATTTAAAATAATCATTTAAATCCGTCTGAAGAGTATCGTCAATTCGATTTTTCCTAAAGTACCTATCTTTAACTTCTTTATTAATTAATTTCAAATCTTCATGATTATTCAATAGTCTTTCAAGAAGGATTTTAGCATCATCTTTTGAAACAATACTCCTATTAAACTTAAAATAATCCCAAGATTTTTCAAATGACTCCTTTAAAATTTCAATTGAAAATTCATCTTTCAATAACCTTAAATTACCTATATTTTCTTGGTTTAACGGCATATAATACTTATAATAAGATTTATCCAAATAGACTGGATTGATTGATAAACAAAATCTTATCATTTCCCATTTTAGTGCATCATCTAGATTTTCATCCAATTCTGCAAATATTGCTTTAGCAGAAAAACAATTTATCAAATAATCAAAATCCATTTTCTTCTTAGCCAGTTTAATATGTTCATCAAGATATTTTGAAACGATTACATTGAAATTCCCATCATTAACATCATGAAATCTTTTAAAATCATCGAAATCAAACTTGCTTAAAAAATTCATGTAAAGTTCAATCCATGAATAATCATTTAAATAATCTTTACCCTTTCGGGTTAAAAATAACTTATCTGAGACAAATTCATCCAATGAAATATCACTTTCACCAATTCTATCAATTAACTCCTGTTTTCTTCCTGAAACTTTTAATCCATTATTCCTTAAAATATCTTTCAATTCATCGACTGTTAAATCATTATTAGCAAAATCAGACCAATTTTCTTTAGTAATTTCATAAGTAACATATCCTTCACTAAATAACAATTCAGAAAATATGTCTTGAGGCAATTTTAGATTGTTTATTATAAGAAATGCCAAATCTAAATTATAATATTCATCAATGAATTTTAAAATTTTAAATTGATCTAAATCATAACTTGTAGGATATTCTTTTCCATAATTAATATTTTGAAGCTTATATTTCCGATCTAATCTTTCTAATAATTCCGACAAGGAAGAGAATGTATTTCCTTCATCAATGATTAATCTATCTCCAAAATCATCATCTATAAAATCAGAATCGGGTTCATAAAACAGATTATAACCGCAGATTTGACATGATTCGTCCGATAAATTTATTGGGTTGTAACAATATGGACATATATTTGTATTCAACTGAAAAATATCCAATATGTCTATTTGTGAATCCAAATCGTTTAGGAAAAAGTTAAAACGGGTGATTATTCCATCATCTGTAACTTCACCATGTTCATATTCTTCTGTTAAAACATCCTTAATTTTCTGAGCTTTATTTTTAGAAATTATTCCATCATCAATCATATCTTGCATATAACCTGAAAATTCTTCGCCATGCCCTACAACTATATCAAATCCCAATTGAGACTTCGACAATTTATCTTTTAAATCAAACATTATTTGAGTGAATTCTTCAGAATTCCGAAGAAATAAATCTTTGATTTCATTAAAATAATTATTACTTAATGATTTACGTTTTCCATACTCCTTAAAATCATTTTCAAGTTCTTGATGATAATAAATAATATTTCGTCCAGGAGTTGAGATATCCCTAAGAAATAAACTGGAACGAATATCCAAATCATATATATTAGAAGACATTATTTGCTCATCATCAAATTCTTCATTAGAATTGGATAATATATCCTCATTTTTAAAATTAAAGCTAATGGCACTAGCTACAATATTCTCACTTAATTTAAATGCAAATCCATAATGAATTAAGAGTTCAACAAGATTTTTTGTTGGTTGTAAAATACTTAATGAATTGCCTGCTGCAAGAAGTATATTAATTTCCAATAAAAATAAAGAATTGCCTCTAAATTCCGGCAAGATATAAATTTCATTTAAAACAAAATTCGTTTGAGAATTTAATTCGTAAAAAGCAAATCCCACAACTTTGTTTTCAAATAATATCTCTTTAAAAACATCTCCTAACTTATTTTCTAATATAAATCCTTCATTTAGAATAGATTCATAAATATATTCATAATCCTTTTTTAAAATAGATTCAACATCTAGATAATCTGCTAAATCATTGTGAATAATTTTAGGATTATCATCATTTCTAATAATAAATTTCGTTGTCATGAATTCCCACAAAAATAATTATTGAGTTTCTTAATTAAAAATCTAATCAATTTTCCTATAAATAAACTGCACCCCATCTTTAATTTTATCTACAATCTTCATATCAACCAAATCATTTAAATCTTTGCTTGCAGTATTTCTTACAACACTAAACATATCCATATACTCTTTTATGGTAATTTCAAAAACATCATTCATTCTTAAGAATTGTTTTTGACGTGGATTTAATCCATTACCATGTTCATTGGATCTGAAGATTACTTTGAAAAATCCTTCAGACTCCATAAATTCCGGTTCTTCCAAGCCATTTAATCTCATTGCATCTTTCATGCGTTTTATACCAGTTCCAACATGTTCCATATATGTTGTTTTTGAAAATATATTGCATATTGTTTCATTTCTGTGAACTGGCTCATTTTCTCCCAAGTCTTCTACAGTTAATGGGTATACCAAACGTCCGGGGCTTTTTATTTCAATACGGTCATTATAGATATAGAATGTTATTGCAGCAGTTGTTATTGTATAATCCCTATGAGCCAG
>JAZUAV010000043.1:0-6976 GCA_045638165.1 Methanobrevibacter sp. | reverse complement strand
ATCATCACCAAAGAAAGCAACCTTCACATTATAAGTACCCTCAGCAAAATTATCAGTAGAATACCTAGCCTTACCATTCTTATCAGTAACTACATAATGAACACCATTATTAGCAAAACCAACACTAACCCCACTAACAGGTTTACCATTAGCATCCTTTAAAGTAGCAACGATATTTACACCACTGTTAGGAGTAGTATCAACATTATTCACAGACAATTTAGTATCGATTTTGGTTACATTAGCATTTTGTTGATTAGACTCTTTATATAAATTATTGTCATCATTTTTTACATTATCTTGACTATCATCAACACTAACAACATCATCAGACGTGTCTTCTACACTAACAACATCTTCAGTAATATTATCAGCTGCATTAACTGCAGAAATAGCTAATAAACTGATAAGTAATATTGATAGTATCATTATTTTTTTATATTTCAAAATGTTTTCCTCCATTATCGAAGTTTTATATTGTATTTATATTTGTGTTAATGTTTTATATTTATTATGAAAATATCATTCCATTATACGCCATCATAACAATCCAAATATCAGAAAAATAACCTTAATTTTAAAAAAAAAGTAAAATAAACACGTTTAAAGTCATTTCTATTTAAATAATTACAAAAAGGAAAAATTGGATGGTATATTATCCTCCGTTGAAATAAATTAATATTGGCACATATTCAGTTTATAAAAATAATTAATTTCGGGAAAAATCATTTCCAAAATCTTGGATAGGTATCTGGTTTCATAAATACCTTAGAGGTATTTACAGCAAATCCTGAATCAGCATCTAAAATCTCATTTGAAGTTAATAAAGAATTACCGGAAGCAACTAATTCACCTTTTAATGTTTCAATAGCCACAATATCATTTTTCTGAATATTATCCGCCAATCTTGCAATTCCACCACAAGCTAAATCCGCACCATGACATATTGCATCTACTGCAGAATCTTTAATTACAATTTTTGGCAAATAATCAGCGGCCCTCTCCATTGGCATAATAGCTTCACGCAAGAATGATTCATCACCATCTTCAATATAGAAATGATATGCATCAGTAACATCCTGAAGGGTTACTAAATTATTTTTCTCCCTAAATGAACCCACTTGTGTCCTTCTAAGTTCCGCCATATGTGCTCCAACACCTAAAGCTTCCCCAATATTATGGCAATAAGTTCTAACATATGTTCCCGCTTCACAACCAATCCTAAATAAAACATCTCTTCCGTCAATCTCATAAATAGTTGAATAATAAATATTACGAGTTCTAAGTTCACGTTTAACAGCAGATTTTACTGGAGGAAGTTGGAAAATTTTACCGGTGAACTCCATAAAAACTTCACGAATTCTTTCTTCTGAAATATCCTGATGGAATGTGAGCAAACAAACATATTCCTTTGGAGCAGTTAAAAGAAGTTGAATAGCTCTAGTAGCATCATTAAGCCCCACAGGCAAGATACCGGTTACCTTAGGGTCTAAAGTTCCACCGTGACCAGATTTCTCTAAATGTAAAATACGTTTAATCCAAGAATCGATTTCATGAGAAGTCGGACCAGAAGGTTTATCCAAATTGATAACCCCTTTAGAAATATAATCATTTATTTCACGATCTTCAGGTTTACAACCAAACTCAGGATTTGTAAAACTTTGAGATTTAGTTACCATGTCAAACTTCATGAAAAAAACCTTGAAAAATTATTAATAAAAAATAGTATAAATAAAAAGAATAATGAATAATATATTTAATTATTCATTTATAAATCAGCTAAAGCTGCTTTGATAGATTCAACATCGCCAGAAACATCGATAGAATCTTCTGTTGGTTCTAAGTGAGCAATATTACATCTTCTGTTTTTTACAGCTTCACCAACAACTTCAACAAAGTTTTCGTCGATAATTTCTACGATTGCACATTTTTCACCTGCTTCTCTACCAGCAGTTTTAACACATACTCTACCTACTTCGATTGATGCCATTTATATCACCTTTAATGTTTGAATAATGATTTCTGATACTTGTTCAGGATTGAAAGTATCAGTATTTATAATTAAATCATAGATATCCATATTATTTATATCAATTTTATGGATAAGTCTATATCTTAAGGCTTCACTTTCTTCACGAATAACAATTTCGTTTTTAGCCACTTCCACAGATTTATCTTCCCTTTGAGCAATTCTTTTAGACCTTACATCAAAAGGAGTTATTAACCAAATTCTTAAATCAGCATTTTTTACAAAATATGCTGATAATCTCCCTTCAATTATTAATTTATCTGCAGATTCAGCTTTTTCAGCTTGCCTTTTATCAATTTCTTTATCAATATCATCATTACCTTCAGCAAACTCACTGAATTCAAGAACAGTCATTCCCTTTTCAGCAGCCATTTCTCTAAAAATGAAACCTGCTGAGATATATGGAATATCTAACTTTTCACTAAGCATTTCCGCTGCAGTGGTTGTCCCAGTTCCAGCTAATCCACCGATAGTAATTATCATTATTTTCTAGCCTCGTTTTTGAAAAGTTTACGAGCACATTTTGAGCATAAGTACCCACCGTATGGACGGTTAGGTCTTTTAGCGGTTTTGGATAATTTTCCAATTTCATATGGACGTCCACGAGGAACTCCATGTAACACTGCACCACATTCAGCACAAACATGCTTAGATGGTTTTTTCTTTTTATACCTTAAAACATTATCTCCGCCAGGAGTGTTTTTATGAACTCTTTTATATGATCTTGATCTAAACCTATTTGCAGGCATTTAATCACCTAATAATTAATTTAAAAAAATATTTAATAATTGTGTAATAGCGTATTCAAAATAGAATACTACAATATATCTTTTTCATCATTAATAAATGTATGTTTAAAAGGTTGATTTAGAACCCTTGTTTGAATCCTAAGAATTTTCTTATAATCTGACTCATTCCAAAAGTACAAATCATATACCATAACAACCAGCCAATACCATATGGAATTGATGGATTACCACCGTAAATGAATTTCCCTATGAAATGCCAAACTGGAGTCAAAGTAACCCAATACACGGTTTGAGGCAATATTATAACCAAATTACTGATGGCTGATGATCTCATCCAGAAAAATATTAAAATAATTGGAACAAAAGTTACAATCATTGGTTTGAACTGGTTAGACATCATTTTACTTTGTCTTTGCATGATTTCAGGCTGTTTAGCTTGAAGTTCTGCAACTCTTTTCCCATCTCCTCTTTTTTGTGCATCTCTTAACTCATTTTGGAATTCTTTCATTTCGGCTTGTATATCATTCATCTCATCTTGGTCAACCAAATACTTATTTGCAACAGTAGTGATTAATGAAACAATAAATGCAATAATCAATACTGTTAATGCCGGATTAGTTGGATTAGGATCCATAGCAAGAATTGGATTGAATATAGTATTCAAAGCACCATAGACCATTCCCATTATATCAACCATAATTAATCCCCTATAAATTTAATACATCAACTAATTTTGAAACTGAAGAATTCAAATGATTATCATGATTTCCAATTATTTTAACAGTGGCTCCGGTTAATGTTGCATAAGCCATAGATGTAGCCCTATTCATTTGTTGATGTAAATCTATCTCTTTAGCTTTTTGAACATCCCTAGAACGTGTCTCATCGTTTAATCTCCTATAAATAATCTCATCAGGATTAGCTTCAATTAATATGAAGAGATCAGGTTGTAACTGTTCTAAAACCCAAATTGGCAAACCTGGTAAAAATCCAGATGGCGTATTAATAGTACAATGAGTATCTACAATAACATTATCATTCTCAGATCTTCTTTTGATTTCTTTAGCAGCTTCTGCTTGAATCTCTTTTTGAGTTTCAGCAGGCAATTTTCTTAAAGAATCTCTATCCTCAACAATTTTTTTCTCAATTGCTATTTCTGTCATTATGTCGCCGTAATTTAAGTGGACATAATCTACTTCTTCAAGTGCTTTGTTAAGCAATGTTGTACTTCCAGAACCTGGAATGCCTGTTAATACTACTAATTTCAATTTAATCCCTCACCTTTTGTAAAAAAGATAATAGTAGGAGAAACTAATCTCCTAAGAATTTTCTAAGAAGTGGATTTGAAGACATAAGTTGTTCTTCTGCCATTTCTTCATAAAGTTTATGAAGAATACCTACAGTAAGTAAAACACCAGTACCTCCACCTAAAGCACTAGTCAAATCTGCAAGGAAAGCAATTAATCCCACATATACACCACTAATAATTGTAAGTGCAGGAATATATTTTTTCAATATTTTATACAATTGACGTTTACTACTTCTGAAACCTGGTATTTGAATACCTGAGTTATAAAGTTGTTCAGAAATCTTTTTAGCATTTAATCCACTGATTTCTACCCATAAATATGAGAAGAACATACAACATCCAATGAAGAATATTGCATATATAAGGACATGTATCGGCTCTGTAACAAACATTTGCAACTTAGGGGTAGATAATAACCATGCAATACCATCAACAGCTTTACCCTTTTCAATGTGGCCTAAAATTGGAAAACCAATTTTTTGGAAAACATTTGCAAAGAGTGTTACGTTAACAAGTAATGCACTTGTTAAAATAACTGGCATGTTACTTGAGTATACAAATTTCAATGGGTATTTTCCAACAGCCCCTCTAACTCTTCCGTGTCCTCTTACACTTCCATGGGAAATAGGAATTTCCACTCTCATTGCTTCTCCATAAAGAACAACCAAGAATACAATAATTGTTGCAATTAATGGAATTAATGTAGATGCATCAGCTTTACCTGCCATGGCTGCTTGGATAAATCCTGGGAGAATGCCTGGAAGAACACCTTGAGCATTTGGGAAAAAGTTAAATGTACCAACAATAATTGCTTCACATACACCAGCTGCAATGAATAACCCAATACCACTTCCGAATCCCCATTTTGATACAACTTCATCAAGGTAAATAATTACAAGCGCACCGATAACAAGTTGAACAATTAATAATAATGTGTAAGATCCGTCAATTGGTACTAAATTACCTGTTAATACCAAAACACTAGCCTCAAATACAGTGAACACAATTGACAATACTTTTTGAGTAGCTTGGAAATGAGATTTATCTTTATGAGATGATAAGTCCAATTCCAAAAGATTTGAACCGACTAATAATTGTAATACAATTGAAGCAGTAACAATAGGCCCAATACCCAAAGTAAGAATTGAACCAAAGCTTCCTGCCATAACTGCTCTTAATTGAGCAAATTGATCAATAGCTCCTGGAGCTAAACCATATAATGGAATTTCTGTTAATATAAAATACAATACTAAAACAAGAGCAGTCCATTTAAGTTTTTCATTAAAGTCTTCTCTATGAACAGGGGATTTGACTTCAGGAATAAACCTAAATACTGGCTCCAAAACTTCTAGTGCTGACATTTTTTTTTCCTCTGTAATAAAAAAGGAAAAAAAGCTATAATTCTATAGCTTCTCCTCCTAACTCTTCAATTTTATCAATTGCAGAAGCTGAGAATTGAGGTGCTGAAATTTTGAAAGCTTTAGTGATTTTACCTTTTGCTAAAACTTTATCATAACCTAATTCAGTAACATCAATTACGATTGCATCTCCGTCTTTAGATGCTTTGCCTCTTGCAATAAACTCTTCTGCATGTTCTTCTAAATAGCTTAAATTAACTGCATTAACTTTTTTAATCATTTTTTGAGGTCTTTTGAAACCGTGTTTACCAAAGTGGTTAGCATCATGAATTACAGTCCAGGTCCAGTGTTGTTTACCCATACCTGCGTTTCCTTTTCCACCTTTGTTACCTGCACCTCTACGTTTTTTAGTACAGCCTCCACCGTTGGATCTAGAACCTCTTTGTTTGTTAATTTTACGTTTTGTTCTAATCATAATATACACCTGATTTTAAAGCATTCTAATTGCAAGATCTTTAATTTCTTCTCGCCTGTAACCTAAGGATCCACCTTCGTTAACGGATAAACGAATATCTTCATATCCTTATCTTGGAGGGTGTAAACGGAATACAGGTTTAATACCTACATCAGCTAATTTAACTTCAGAATTAATTAAAGCTTCAGCCAATTCTGCAATGTTGTTATAATCAGAATTTTCAGCTACATATTCATCGGTAACTTTTTTGTTACCAGGGAGTCTACCTCTTTTAGCAATAATTTTAGCTAAAACTTCAGCATCAATTTCTCCCCAAGTGATGTAATCCTTAGCTTTTTGAAGCATACCTTCATAACTAGGATTTTCTTCAACTAAAACTGCATGGCTGATTCTATTAAGTCTTAACATATCTAAGGTGTCAGCGATTTTTTGAATAACACCAGTAGTTCCTCTAACTCTAATAACTAAAAACATAGTAATCACCATTTAGTAGTTAACTCGCATTTTTTTAAGGTCTTGTTTACTAGCTTTAACATTACTTAATTCTTTTAAAGCATCAAATACTGCATTAGCAAAGTTAACAGTAGTTTGAGTTTGTCCAAAAGATTGAGACCATACATCGTGAATACCAGCAAGTTTTAAAATGGTTTTACCTACATCACCAATTACTAAACCTACTCCTGCAGGTGCAGGCATTAAGGTTACAGTTACACTACTGGTTTTACCTTGTACTTTGAAAGGTACGGTGTGTTCTCTTCCACAAACACAACCCCAATCTCCACAGCCTCTTCTAACTTTGATAATATTATATTTAGCATTATCAACAGCTTTTCTAATAGCTGGACCAACTTCTTTAGCTTTACCTTGGCCTAATCCAACATAACCATCTTTGTTACCTACAGCAACAATTACTCTGAAATTAACTTTTCTACCAGATTTATGCATCCTTTGAACTAAGTTAACATCCATTACTTCTTCTTCTAAATCTGGAATTAAGGCATCAACTATTTCTAATTCCATAATTGGAAGACCTTTTTCAAAGATTTCATCGATATC
>JAZUAV010000042.1:0-29485 GCA_045638165.1 Methanobrevibacter sp. | reverse complement strand
CATGTAGTAACAAGTTACTTCAGTGTCAGGTTCGTGGTCAATACATAATTGAGCGTTTTTCATGGAGTACATACAACATACTCTGGAACAGTATGGTTTACCGATTTGTTCATCTCTTGAACCGACACAGTGGATGAATGCTACACGTTTAGGTTCGATACCATCGGAAGGTTTGATAACGTGTCCACCAGTAGGACCTGATGCGTTAATCATTCTTTCAATTTCCATAGCGGTAATAACGTTTGAGAAACGTCCGTATCCGTATTGGTAAATGCTGGATGGATCGAATGGGTCATAACCGATTGCAGCTACAATAGTACCAACTTCTAATTCGATGGTAGTTGCTTCTTGATTGTGATCAATAGCATCTGGTCCACATGCTTGTACACATAAGTTACATTCGATACAGTAATCTTTATCGATGGTTGCACATAATGGTACAGCTTGAGGGAATGGGATGTATGCTGCTTTTACCATACCTACACCTTCGTCGTAGTAGTTAGGTATTTCGATAGGACAAGCTTCTTGACAAGCTCCACATCCAGTACATAAATCTTCATCTACATATCTAGGTTTTTTCTCAACAGTTACTTTGAAGTTTCCGATGTATCCGTCTACTTCAGTTACTTCTGCGTAAGAAATTAATTCGATGTTATCGTGTTTTGAACAGTCTACCATTTTAGGTGCTAAAATACACATTGAACAGTCGAGAGTTGGGAATGTTTTATCTAATTGTCCCATTCTTCCACCAATGGTTGGGTTTCTTTCTACCATGTAGGTTTTGAATCCCATGTCACCTAAATCTAATGCTGTTTGGATACCAGCTACTCCACCACCGATAACTAATGCTTTGTTATCTACAGCTACTTTGGTAGCTTCTAATGGTTCGAGTAATCTTGCTTTAGCAACAGCCATACGTGTTAAATCTTTTGCTTTTTCAGTAGCTGCTTCTGGTTCATTCATGTGTACCCAGGAGTCTTGTTCTCTTAAGTTAGCAAATTCAAATAAGAATTTGTTTAATCCTGCTTCTTCTACACATCTACGGAAAGTAGGTTCGTGAAGACGAGGGGAACAAGCTGCTACAACAACTCTGTTTAAGCCTTTTTCTTTAATATCTTCTTGAATCATTGCTTGACCAGGGTCAGAACACATGTATTTGTAATCAGTTGCGTGAACTACACCAGGTAAGGTCTTAGCATATTCAGCTACTTCAGGACAGTTTACTACTCCACCAACGTTTACACCACAGTGGCAGACGTAAACACCTATCCTTAATTCTTCGTTATTATTTATTTCTTCTGCCATATTAATTCACCTTGTACAAGTCGTGAAAAATATCTAATATATATGAAAAATTGCAATTTTAAAAACAGTTAGTAAAATTTTACATAGTATTAGATATACTTATGTAGTATGTCCACACTTATAAAGCTTTCTAATAAAAATTTAGAGTAATGTTTATATATGATGACATGAAAATCTGTATAAAATAGCTTTAAAAAGAAAAAATGACAAAAACAAGCCAAATTATTGAAAACAAAGGATACTAGTTAGTTATATAAAAAATAAAAAATTTATGTTATGCTAAATTTTAACATTTTGTATTACAAAATCATTATAATTAGGAGTAGTGTAATCAAAAAGATTACAGTAAAATCAATAAGATCTGTAATAAAAATGTAATGAAAATTAAAAAAAAGAAAAATAAAATTAACTAACGATACCTTCGCTAGTAATTTTAAATACACATTCCCCTTCAGGCAAATGAGGACTATCAACTAAACGAGCAATTCTCTTTCCCGCCAATCCTTTTTTAAGCCATATTCTATAAGTAGAAGCATGTCCCAATACATGTCCACCAATAGCTTTAGTAGGACTTCCAAAGAAGGAATCAGGTTTAGCTTGCACTTGGTTTGTTAAGAAAACAGCAACATTATAAGTATTTGCAATTTGTTGAAGTGAATGTAAATGTTGGTTTAATTTTTGTTGTCTTACAGCTAAAGATTCTCTTCCAACATATTCTGCTCTAAAATGGGCCATTAATGAATCAACAATGACCAATCTAACATTGACACCACTTTGAATGAGTTCATTGATTTTATCAACCATTAATATTTGATGAGCAGAGTTGAAAGCACGTGCTACATGAATTCTTCCTAAAACTTCATCAGTATCCAATTCAAATCCTTCAGCGATTTGTCTAATTCTTTCAGGACGGAAAGTATTTTCTGTATCCACAAATACACATTCTCCTTCAAGACCACCAAGTTCCTTAGGTAATTGAACAGTAACAGCTAATTCATGAGAAATTTGACTTTTACCAGACCCGAATTCACCAAATACTTCGGTAATGGACTGAGTTTCAATTCCACCACCTATTAAATCATTGAATTCTTGACTACCTACAGTAATATGGCCAACATCTTTTCTTCTTTCATCAACTTCTAAAGCAGTTTCAAAAGTGATGTTTTCAGCTCTACGAGCAGCTTCAATAACTTTTTCAGCAACACCTTCTCCGATTTCAGCTTTTACTGATAATTCTTTTGGAGTAGCAGTAGCTAATCTCATCATATCTGCAAAACCTGCATCTTTTAATTTTTCTGCTGTTTTTTCTCCTACGCCAGGTAAATCTGCTAATTCTACCATAATAATCATTCCTTTTGTATTTAATAATATTTAGATATAATTTTTTTAGGATTTAACCTACTTCTTTCATTATAATCATCAAAACTCACATTAGCTATAATTTCAACAGTTAAACCTTGTAAGTCTCGAAGTTTATCTTCAATACCATTGCCTTCATCTTCTAGTTCAACAACTTCCTCTGTTTTCATTCCGATTAGTTCTTCAGCCAATTTACCGAAGAATGTAGTTTGGATTTCACCAGTGTCATCTTCAATTTCGGTTGGTATCATTAAAGTATAATCAGGCTCATCAAATTCATGATCACAAAAGTTACATATATTTTCCATGTCAGTTTGCTCAACATTACCTCCACAATTAGGGCATTTTTTGAGGATGTTTCTGTCAGTGCTTACTTCTTTAATCACTCCTGTAATGCAAACATTGGTATCATCTTCTAGTAAAGACTCAATTGTTTTTGGAACAAAAATTGCTTCTACTAATTCATCATAAGTAGGCAATTTTTCAATTTCATTTTCACTAGGTTCTAAGATAGTTGTGCCTCTGTTAACAGTAGCTTGAATACGGTTATCCCTATCTAATGATATGCGAGGATTTTGTAATTTTATCGGCATTCCTAGTTCTAAATCCCTTTCTGTATCTTTATCCCATAAAACTACTTTAATAGACCCAGTATCATCAGCTATTTCAATGTTTCTAACAGAACCTGTATCACCGTTGTCTCTATCAAATGTAGTAATTTCATTTAATTCAATTACTCTTCCTATAAGGATAGTATCATCATCATATTCATCAACATCTTCAATCTTCTTATAGTCATAGATTGCTTTTTCTAAAGTAGCCAATTCTGGAATAAACATTGCAGAAGCTTGTTCTTCGGATAGTTTAATCAATCTAGAACCTCCACCTATGTTTAAATCAACTGCATACATTCCAAGTCTTGTTCTAGCATTTTCAATTTGGTATGCATCACCGACATTATACTCTTCTTGAGCACGTTCATTCCATAATGATAATTGAACTTTTCCGGACTCATCAGCAAATATTGCATGTCTAACGCTGCCTACTTCACCGTTATCTCTTTGGAATTCATTAACATCATTAACAGCAAGGAATCTTCCAATAATATCAATTTCAACCCCATCATCATCTATTTCTTCAACAGAACCTATAGGAGTAGGTCTTAATTGTTCCCTTAATTGTGTGAATTCTTCAATTTCCTCTTCAGATAAGTTTTCAGGGTTAATAGTAATTTGAGTATTAAAGTTTGTATTCATGGAGTACTGACTTTGAGTGTATTCATCATATCTGACATTACCCCCAATAATTTTAACAATGTCTCCTTTATTAATTGGTAAATCTGTATCATCACCCCAAACTGTGACTCTTATGGTTCCAGATGAATCTCCTACATCAAAATTACGTAATTTACCTTCAGTATTATCTGTTTTCCTAGTGAATGTTTTGATGTCTTGAAGTCTTACAACAACCCCTTTGATTGATACATCAGTCTGTTCATAAAGATCCCCGATAGGAATAAATTCCTGTTCAATTTCAGGTACATCATAGTCTCCTTTAATAATTCTGCCATCCCAATGGCTTAATGAAATTTCGGATATGCCATCCATATTTGTCCTTTCACGAGATTGTGCAGCAAGTATTTTTACAGTATCTCCGTCTTCCAACTTTAGGTTATCAATTAATTCAACATTTTTATTCCATAAAGTGTAAGTAATTTTACCAGAATCATCTTGTAACTCAATTGATGCAACTTTTCCTTCTTTTCCATTTTTTTCATAAGTCCTTACTGTTGGAATTCTAACGATTCTTGCAATTATATTGACTTTAGTATCAGGTTTAATATCAGCAATCTTAGTAATAGTTTCTTCATAAACTGGGAATTTAGAAGGATCCTCTTCCAAAATAACTATACTTGACCTTGGTCTTAAATTAGCTTCAAGGCCAGTGTAACCTTCCTTAATATCAACATTTTTAATTTGAATAATATTTCCTTCGGTGAATTTTTTCAAAAGTGGCATGTTTTGAGTCCAAAATACTGTCCTAATAGTACCTGTGTTATCTTGTAATTCCACATTACAAACTTCACCTTTTCCACCTTTACGAGTTTTAAATGACCTTCTATTAGATATAGATATTACCCTTCCAGCTACAGTGGTATCTTTGCTACCATCTTCAAGTTTAGAAATTGTATCAACTGCAAATTCTGGTTTTTCAGAAACAACTTCAACATCTTCAGTTACTAATTCGCCAACTACCATATCTGCAAGCCCAGAAGCATTCATAAATGGATTTGAAGATTCTTGTTCTTTAAATTGTTCCATTCTAGCAAAAAATTCTTCTTCAGTTATTTGATCTTTCACTTTATTATATTTCTCTAAAAGATCTTCAGTCATGACAAATGTTTCTTCTGCTGGTTTTTCTTCATCACTTTCAAATGAAACTTCGAAAGGTACATCTTCACTAGAGTCTGTTTCTGCAGAATCTGTTTCGAAATCATTAACACCATGATTTTTCAAAACTTCACGTGCCAAATCAATCTCATCCATAAATGGAACATCACTGAAATTACTTTTACTAATTTGGTCCATTTCTGCTAAAAACTCTTCTTGTGAAAGTTTATCTTGAATTTTTTCGTATAATTTTAAAATTTCATCTTGCATACCAAACCCCTCATAGAAAAGTTAATTATTATTTTATCATTAGAGTGTATATAAAGTATTAGAGAGAGCACTTGAAAAGTAATCTGTGAACATTATTACTATAAAATATAATATAAATTTTTTCAAACTGCACAAAAATGAAAATATGAAAAACTAATATGCATTCGGATTTTTCTTTAAAACCGTTTTAATCATTATTCCTAAATCTAAACCCATATGCCAATTTTCTACATATTCAATATCATATTTAATACGTTTATTTATAGAAGTGTCTCCACGGCATCCATGAATTTGTGCCCAACCAGTTAAACCCGGTTTAACTTGATGTTTAACCATGTATTTCGGAATTGATTCTTTAAATTGATTGACAAAAAATGGCCTTTCTGGTCTTGGACCGACAACACTCATTTGCCCCTTTAAAACATTGAAAAATTGAGGTAACTCATCAATACTAGTTCTTCTAATTATATCTCCAACTTTTGTTTTTCTAGGATCATCCTTTGTTGTCCATTCAGATTTTTCATCACTAGGGTCTTGAACCTTCATACTACGGAATTTATACATCATGAATGGATCAGAATTATATCCAATTCTTTCTTGTTTAAATATAATCGGACCTGGAGATGTTAATTTAATAGCAATAGCTGTAATTATCATGATTGGTGATGTTATAATAATAGCTATTATTGCTATAAGATAATCTGAAACAGTTTTTACAAACTTATTAAATGAATCATCTAAAGGAACATATCTGATATTAATAATGGGGATATCCTCAATCATGTCTACAGATGGTTGTGCTGGGAAATATCTAATATAATCTGGAATTATTTCAGCCTTAATTCCAACTTTTTCACAACTTTCCACTAGTTCATTAATACGATAGTAATATTTTAAAGGAATGGCTAAAACAACCCTATCAAAACTATTATTTTCAAGAATTCTATCCAAATCAGTAAAGGCTCCTATAATCTTAACCCCTTCAACTTCCTGACCCACATGTTCAGACCTTCCTAAAATCCCGCTAATTGAAAAGCCAAGATAAGGATTTTCCTTAATTTTTTTAGCAAAAGAAAAAGCTAAATCATTATCTCCTACAATAAGGATGTGCTTCAAATTCCTGTTATTAATTCTTATCTTTATTAAAAAGCTTCTGATAATAAACCTTTCAATAATTCCGAAGAATGAAGAAATTATAGCTAATAAGAAAAGCATTATTCTTGAAAAATCCGGTTGATTGATAACAAATAAAATGGCTACCAATACGAAAAATGCTACAAAGTTCACTTTAATAATTTGAGTTGCTTCAGAAAAAATATTTTTATAGGTTCTTCGAGGCTTATATAATCCAAAAGCAAAGTATAAAATTAAATAAACTGGAATTATAGCAACCAACATGAAAATAATGTAATTTTCATAAGGCAAATGTCCTCCAAGTGGCCCAAATAAAGTTGTATCAAATCTTAACCAAAAGGAACACCAAAAAGAGATAGTTATAACTAAAACATCAATTAAAACCAATATGATATTCAATAAACGCTGATTTTCCCTTATCATAATAACTACCAAAAACTAGTGTTATTATATTATTGTTCATTTAGGTTATTTAACTTTTCTTTTTGAATATATTTAAAAATAGCTTTAGAACACATAAAACAAAAATCCCAATGTATACAACTATATTTACAATAAACGAAGATTCACTAGCATGATGTTTCTTATAATAAATGTACATTGCACGATAAAATTCATATATTAATTTGGATTTTTGTTTTTTACTGCTTGCACCTTTAAGATGAGTAATTTTAGATTTTCCATAATAAACTATCTTCCAGCCGGCTTTTTTAATCCTAAAACACAAGTCAATGTCTTCCCCATACATGAAAAATGTTTCATCTAAAAATCCTACCTCATCAAGAGTTTCTTTTCTAATAAACATGAATGCACCAGTCAAACAGTCTATTTCATAGACTTCTCCATCAGGAAGATTATCTAGGTTATAATTATCATCCTTGCTATTTGTTGGAATATGGAATAACCTGAAAAATGAGTTTTTAACATTGGGGAAACTTCTTTTACAAGCTTTATCCAAATCACCATTTTCTAAAACAACCCTGCAACCTGTTGCGCCAACATCCGTGTGTTCTTCCATATAATTATAAATATTTTCTAAAGTATTTTCCCAAACGATAGTGTCTGAGTTTAAAAGAAGAGTATATTTGCCTTTTGCAATTTTTAATGCTTGATTATTGCCTGCTGCAAATCCATTATTTTCCTTCGAAGCTATGAATTTGACTTTATCTTCAAAATAATCTTTAAGTTTAGATAAACTATCATCACCAGATGCATTATCCACTACAATAATTTCTAAGCTAAAGGGATAGGAATACTGAAAAATAGAATTTATTGTATTTTTTGTTAATTCAAATGTTTGATAATTTACTATTACAACCGAAAGATCCATAAAACTCACTAGCTATTTTTTTAAAAATTTAAGAGTGTTGATAATTAATCTGTATTCAATTTTAAAATAATTTTTTGTATTTTTCCATTTGAAATCCACTTTATTGATTTTGTTTCTTGTTTTTAAACCTTCTTTTAATCCGGATAAATAAATTGAACCGAAGCCTTTTTTTAAGAAGAATAAATATTTTATCAAAAATCCAAAAAATAGAAAAATGAAATTCAAAATTTTAAATGGAATCGGAATATTCTTATAGACCACCCACACATTATTTCTAGCCGCTAATTTAACTTTAAATTCATTATATCTGCTTCCGCTTGTTGCGCTTCCGATATGATATACAACAGCTTGAGGACATAATAAATTCCTATAACCATTGATTCGTGACCTTATTGCCAAATCCACATCTTCCATATATGCAAAGAAGTTATCATCAAATAAACCGATTTCAGATAAAAGTGATTTTTTATACATTGCAGCACCCGCACAGCTTGAAAAAATCTCACAGACCTCATTAAATTCAGATGCTTCATGGTTTTCACCTATTTTTTTAGTCCATCCAAGTAAATTATAGTCATCTCCAGCATCATCAATCAAACCTTTGTTATTGTATTGCAGCATTTTAGCTTGAACAGAAAATATATCCTCTGAAGATGATATTAAATCAATTAATTGTTTAATCGAACCCTCTTTAATTTCAGTGTCATTATTTAAAGAAAAGATGTATTCATAACTGGCATTTTTAATACCTTGATTGACTGCAGGGGAAAATCCTAAGTTTTCATTATTTTCAATTAGATTAACTGGAAAATTAAAGGTGTTATTTTTAATGTATTCCTTACTTTTATCTGTTGATCCGTTATCAACTATTATCACTTCACCTATATAATCAGAATCTTGATTAAGAGATTCAAAAAAAGCTTTTAGGAATTTTTCACCATTATAATTAGGAGTAACAACAGAGACTTTCATATTAATCAATTGAATTTTTTAATTTTTTCCACACATTATAATATATTCTCGGATTTAATAAAAATAATCTAATTTTGAGTTTAAATTTAATGTTTCCTTCAAATTTTGATAGTTTATCAAATAAATCTAACTCTTTCATTTTATTGATGACTTCATTAAAATCATATCCATTATAAAAAAAGTAATTCATATTACCAAAAATAGCCTTGGGAATTCTAGATGTTATTATTAAATTAGCCAAATCATTAAATCCCTGTCTTTCATAAAAACTAGCTAATTGCTCAAAAATTTCTACAATATCAAATCTTCTAAATTCGGATGTCCTTATTGCAGATGATGAATGTTGGATATAATGATATGTTACTTCATTAGAAATAGCTACTTTATCTCCATAACTCAATGCAACAAGTGCAAAATATGTGTCTTCTCCATAGATATAATCAGAAGGGAATTTAATCGAATTATTTTTAATTATATCTGATTTATACATTAATTGGACAAAATTAAATGGAATTTGCATTTTAAGTTCCATTTCAATGAATTCTTTAGTTGAAATAATGCTTTGAGAATAAACATGAGGTTTAGAGATTATATTACCTTCTTTTTTAATAATTTGAATCAAGCTAAAGTCAGTTTCTCCATTGTATAATTCGGACAAATGATTTGGCGTGATGTAATCATCGCTATCAACAAAAACTAAATAAACACCGTTGGATGCTTCGATTCCTTTATTTCTTGCAGAGCTTACTCCTTGATTTTCTTGATGAATGATTGTATTTGGGACATTCGTTGTGCTTAGCTTCTCATTTATAATATCCAGACTGTCATCAGTTGATCCGTCATCAATTACAATAACTTCAAAACTATCAAAATCTTGATTAATTATTGAATCAAGTGTTGCACCTATATATTGTGAACTATTAAAAACAGGCACTATAACACTAACGTTAATTTTATCCATTTTACCTACCTTATTTCAAAAGAAAATCAACCACTCTTTCAGATGATTTGCCGTCTATTGCATCAAACTGTGTTCTTGTAAAACTTAACAGTCTATCTTTATCAAAGTCATTATTTTTAATTGCACCTATCAACTCATCCGAGCTATAAACCAATTTGCCAGGAACAGTTTTTTTAAAATCGTAATAAAACCCTCTTTCAGTTTTTAAATAATTATCCAAATCATATACAAAAAATATTATCGGCTTATCAAAGATAGCAAATTCAATCATTATGGAAGAATAATCCGTGATTAAAATATCGCTTAACATCATCAATTCCTGTTCAGATGAATAATCGCTGCAATCAATATATTCTTCGCCAGATTCAATGTTTTCTGTATAAAACTCTTTAATTTTAGGGTGAAGTCTTAAAGCTAAAACATATTCACTGCCTAAAACTTCATTAAACTTCTTTAAATCTAGAAAATCAAATACATTATTATACTTCTCTTCATCTCTAAATGTGGGAGCATAAAGAATGATTTTTTTATTTGAATTAAAACCATATTTTTTTAAAAAATCTTCCTTTAACCTGTCTAAGTCATGATTTTCAAAATAATAATCTAATCTTGGAAGACCTAAAGCTTTTATTTTTGATTTATCAATTTGAAAAGCTTCGGCATAGTAATCTTCAATTTTTTCAGAAGAGGAAATTAGAAAATCTGTGTTTTTGCTAATTTTTGAAAGCATTTCAACCTCATCTGGACTTGCAACAGACCCTCCAAATTTTTTAGAAGCCCCTGGAGCATGCCATAGTTGGACTACTTTAGTTTCATCCTTAAAACTCATAAAAGCCAGTGGAAAAAAGTTATCATTTAAAAAAACGTATTTTGATGTTGCTAAATTTTTAAAGGCTTTTAATGAAAGTTTATCCTTATAAAAAAAGTTAAATTCAAAATTTCCTCTTTTTTCGAATTCTTTTTTAATATAAACCAAATTACCCTTAAAAGATTCTCTTGAATCAATAATGAATGTTATCCTATTCTCATTTATTTTGAAAATCTTAAATAAACTAAATATGTTTCCATAAATTTTATGTCTAAAATATTTCATGAAAATCAACTAAATTAGTGGAAAAAGGCTAAAATACCAGGGATGGATTCTAACATTGCTTGAATACCTAAAATAAATATTGCAAGACCGCCTATAAAGTTAATGTATCTAGCATACTTCATCGCCATTTTAGTGCCGAACGTTCCAACACATAACCATAAAAGAACAGCCAATAGACTTAAACAGGCCAACCCTAAAGGATTAACATGAGCTGAAACTCCTTGTGCTGCCAAAATCAAGTTTTCAATATTCCCGAAAACTAATAATATTATAAATTGTCTTAATTCTCCAGCCATTTAACCACCTAATTATGAAATACTGATTCGTACATTGCTTGAAGACCTAAAACAAATATTGCAAATCCACCAATAAAATTGATGAAATCAACATAATTAATTAATAGTTGAGTTCCAAAAGTTCCAATAATCAGCCATAAACTAACACAAAGAATACTTGCAATTCCTAATTTTATCGGATTGACACCTGCGACAACTCCTTGAGAAGATAATACCAAGTTTTCAATATTGCCAAAAATAATTAGTCCCACAAACGGCAAATATTGCTCCAACATAAAATCACCATTTCCCCAAATCTGATTTATTTTACTAATTAAAGTTAAACAATTATAATATATAAAATTATCTTTAATAGTAAAACAAATACATTATACTTGTTAAAAATAAAATTAAAAAAATTAAAAATTCATTAAAAAAAAATTAGAAAAAATGAATATTAAAAGATATTTAAAGTGTAATTATCTATTGGAATACATTTTTTCATAATATTCTTGATATTCTCCGCTTTTTACTTTATTAATCCAATCAGGATTATCCAAATACCAAGTTATTGTCTCTTTAATACCTATTTCAAAGGTATATTTTGGCTTCCAGCCTAAATCAGTTTGAATTTTTTTTGAATCTATAGCATAACGTCTATCATGACCTAATCTATCAGTTACAAATTCAATTAAGGATTCATCTTTTCCAAGCTCTTTTAATATTAGTTTAACAATGTCAATGTTTTGCTTTTCATTGTTTCCACCAATATTATAAACTTCTCCAAGTTTTCCTTCATGCAATACCAAATCAATAGCTGTACAGTGGTCATAAACATGTAACCAGTCTCTGATGTTTTTACCATCACCATAAACCGGCAATTTTTTATCTTCCAAGGAATTAGATATCATTAAAGGAATTAACTTTTCTGGGAATTGATAAGGACCATAATTGTTGGAACAACGGGTAATATTTAAAGGTAATCCAAAAGTTTCATAATATGCTCTTGTAATTAAATCTCCACCAGCTTTTGAAGCAGAATAAGGACTATTAGGTTGTAATGGAGAGTTTTCAGTAAAATAACCACTTGCCCCTAAAGTTCCGTAAACTTCATCAGTTGAAATTTGAATATATTTTTCGACCCCGAATTCCTTTGCTGCATTCAAAAGAACTTGTGTTCCCAAAACATTTGATTTAATAAAAATTTCAGGATCTTTTATACTTCTATCAACATGACTTTCCGCTGCAAAATTAATAACATAATCACATTTTTTAACTAAATCATCAACAATAGATTTATCCCTAATATCCCCTTTAACAAATGAATAATTATCCTTATTCTCAATATCTTTTAAGTTTTCAAGATTTCCACAATAGGTTAAAGCATCCAAATTAATAATATTATAATCAGGATATCGATCTACCATATATTTTACAAAATTACTTCCAATAAATCCTGCCCCACCAGTAACTAGAACATTTGTCATGATACCACTAATATTTAATTTTAGATTCTTTTAAAGATTTCAATTCCTTATCTTTATCAGACAATATAATTTCATCTATATCCTCTAATGGCCAATCAATACCAATATCCACATCATTCCATATAATTCCACTTTCATCTTCCCCATGATAAAATTCTGTACATTTATATACAAATTCTGCTTCATCAGATAATACTAAAAAGCCATGCGCAAATTTAGGTGGAATAAATAATTGTTTTTTGTTTTCATCAGATAATACGGCTCCAAACCATTTACCATAAGTTTCAGAATCCTTTCTTAAATCTACACCCACATCAAAAACTTCTCCTTTAATGACACGAACCAATTTCCCTTGAGGATACTTAACTTGTAAATGAAGCCCCCTTAAAACTCCTTTTGATGATTTTGACTGATTATCCTGTACAAAAGTCAAATCATAACCGGCTTCTTTAAAATCATTTTCATTGTAAGTTTCCATGAAATATCCTCGATGGTCCTCAAATACAGTTGGTTCAACCAAAAACATCCCCTCTATGCCGGTGTTCGTAAATTTAAATTTTCCCATATTATTGTCCTCTATTGGCTAAATTAAATAAATATTGACCATAATCAGTTTTTTTAAGCTCTTCGGCCATAATTAATAATTGCTCTTTAGAAATATAACCTTTAAGATAGGCAATTTCTTCGAGACAAGCTATATACAATCCTTGCCTTTTTTGAACTGTTTCAATAAAATTTCCTGCTTCTAAAAGACCTGCATGAGTTCCTGTATCAAGCCAAGCCATACCCCTTCCAAGAAGTTCAACTTTAAGTTTGCCGCGTTTAAGATATTCTTCATTAATTGAGGTTATTTCAACCTCACCTCTTTCGGAAGGTTTTACATTTTTTGCAATTTCAATTACATTGTTATCATAAAAATAAAGTCCTGGAACTATATAATTAGATTTTGGGCTTTTTGGCTTTTCTTCAATAGATAATACATTCCATTCATCATCAAACTCCACAACACCAAAATCTTCTGGATTATTAGTATAATATCCAAATATTACTGCACCTTCTTCTAATTGAGTGGCTCTTTTTAAGATTTCTGTAAACCTATGCCCATGAAATATATTATCTCCTAAAATTAATGCAACATTATCATTGCCAATGAACTCTTCACCAACAATAAATGCTTCAGCAAGCCCGTTTGGATTTTCCTGAACTTCATAAAAAAATTTAATTCCAAGACTGCTGCCATCGCCTAAAAGTTCCTTATACATCGGCAAATCCCTAGGAGTGGAAATAATTAATATTTCCTTAATTCCTGCAAGCATCAGAACAGAAATTGGATAATAAATCATTGGTTTATCGTATAAAGGTAACAATTGCTTCGAAACAGCTTTAGTGATTGGATAAAGACGTGTCCCAGAACCACCTGCAAGTACTATACCTTTCATAATTATCACATTTCTTGCTAATTAACTATATTTTAATTTTAATATGATTTAAAAATAATCATGAATTAATTTTAAATTTCAAATTTTCATTTTCACTCGCCGCATCTTCAAATGTTTCAATCATATCACGAGAAACACCATCACCATTAATCAAAATGATTTCTGTTTCTACACCGATTTCACATAAACAATCATATAATGCATCTAAATTCTTTCCATAATATTCCGGGAAATTAAATACTTCCTTTAAGTAATCATGTCCCTCTTTTTTAATTAAATTGCCGTCAATTTCCATAGTATCATATTTCTTTAAATGTATTGTAGTGGTCATCCGTATAATATACTTTAAAATCACCGGAATTATAAACTATCCTTTCAGCACCACGGCTTGTTCCATTTGCATTTATATCGCATTCAATGTATTTATAATCACTATCTGGAAGCACATGCTGCCTATTAGTAAATATATCTCCACCAATGCTTTTTCCGGGAGCATATTTTTTAAGTGGTCCTCCTTGCCATCCTAAATCACGCGCTTGCTTTTTAGTAATATAATTGCTTGGAAGCTTATGATACTCTTTGATATATGCCGCAACTTCATCTGCAGTACAGTACTGACCATCTTCTGTAACATTAACATTACTTGAAGAATCTGAATCCCCAAACTTTAAAAAATCAAAAAATCCAGCACTAACAGACCCTATTAAAAATAAACCAATAATTAATGCTATGATAAATACTGCCTTTTTGTTCATTTTATCAACTCTATATATTCCTTAACTGCATCTCTATAATTTCTAAGTCGTTCAAATCCATTTTCAACCCATTTTTTATTTTCCAACACTGAATAATGTGGTCTTGGAGCAGGTCTTGCAAATTCAGATGCAGTAACTGGAATAACTTTTACATCTTTGCCAGCCACTTCAAAGATATACCTTGCAAATTCACACCAAGAACAACTTCCAGAGTTTGTAATATGGTAAATTCCATAATAATCTGTCTCAATTAATTGTGAAATGGCTTTAGCCAAATCAGGAGTGTATGTAGGTGTACCAACCTCATCATAAACGACTGTGATTTCTTGATGACTTTTAGCTAATTCCAACATGGTTTTTGGGAAGTTACCTCCATTGATTCCATATAACCATGCAGTACGAATTATGAAAAACTTATCAAGAATTTCTAAAATTGCTTCCTCACCTTTAAGTTTACTTTTACCATAAACACTAATAGGGTCTATTTCATCATCTTCTAACCATGGCCTTGTATTTTCACCATTAAATACATAATCCGTACTTACATGAACTAAAGGACAATCTATCTCTTTACATGCAAGAGCAAGATTTACAACACCATCACCATTGACCGCATATGCAGTTTCCTGATTTTCTTCACAGCCGTCAACATCAGTATACGCCGCAGAATTAATAACAATGTCAGGTTTATTTTGACTAATGAACTCAATGACATGATTTTTATCTGTAATATCCAATGTTTTAGATGTTGTAAGAATTAATTCATGATTATCCTTTAAAATTTCAATCAAATCGTGCCCTAACATGCCGTTTGAGCCTGTAATCAAAACTTTCATAAATACCACTTAAAAAATTATATATATTAAAATATATATTATACTTAATATTTAAAAGAAAGGAGTTAGAACTATGAAAGTATGTATCATTGGTCAAGGATATATCGGTCTTCCTACAGCCGCTCTTTTTACAAGAAACCATTGTGAAGTAGTTGGTGTGGATGTTAATGAAGAGGTTGTAAATAAATTAAATCAAGGAATTATTCATATCGAAGAACCAGGAATAGCCGAAATAATCAGAAATGCAGTAAAAAATAATGTTTACAGTGCTTCCCTAACTCCTCAAAAAGCTGATGCATTTATTATAACTGTTCCAACACCCTATATTGTTGAAAATTACAGTTGTGATTTAAGTTATGTTGTAAATGCATGTAAATCAATTATCCCCTATTTAGAAAAGGGAAATACGGTAATTATTGAATCCACAATAGCTCCAATGTCAACAGATGAAACAATAAAACCAATTTTCGAAGATGCGGGTTTTACAATTGGTAAGGATTTATATTTAGCACATTGCCCTGAAAGGGTCCTTCCAGGGAAAATTATAAAGGAATTAGTTCACAATGATAGAATAATCGGAGGGATTACACCGGAATGTTCCAAAAAAGCTAGTGAAGTTTATGGTCAATTTGTTGAAGGGAAATTGATGTTAACTGAAGCAAAAACTGCAGAACTATCAAAATGTATGGAAAATACATTTAGAGATGTCAACATTGCCCTTGCTAATGAACTTGCGAAAATTTGTGCAGAAATAGGTGTTAATGCTTTAGATGTAATTAAACTGGCTAATAAACATCCAAGAGTAAATCTACACTCACCAGGCCCCGGAGTCGGAGGGCATTGCCTTGCAATAGATCCCTACTTTATTTATGCAAAAGCACCTAAAACCGCAAAAATTATCAAATTAGCTCGCGATACGAACAATTCAATGCCAGATTTTGTATGTGAAAATGTAAAAAAAATTATTTCTAAAGGAAAAATAGCAATATTTGGGGTATCATATAAAGGAAATACTGGTGATGATAGAGAAAGTCCAGCCTATGAAATTATAGCTAAATTAAAACAAGATGGGTTTGACATTGCAATTCATGATCCGCATATAAAAAACGATGATTTTATAAGTTTTGATGAAGCTACAAAAGATGCAAATCTAATTTTAATTTTATGTGACCATAATGAATTTAAATATTTAAATTACAATTTAATTTCTAAAAATATGAAAAAACCAATAATATTCGATACAAAAAATATAATTAATAAAGTTCCAAACGAAATTACATTATATAATTACGGGAACTTATACGAATTGAATTAAAAACTAATAGATTGGTCTGCTTGTGCTTGACCGCCATTCCATGCTTTTACACTGCTCCATTCAGCATCAGGTGCCCTCCAGAATTCATCATCCCTATCTAAACCTAAAGCTAGAAATATTGAACAGCATAAATAAATATTACCATTAGTGATATTCTTTTCTGAAATACTGCTTTGAGGACCGTTTAGTCCAATTACCAACCATCCTGAATTAAAGTTTTGTTCGCCAGCAAATTGCCTCATTAAAACTTTTGTTAACGCGGACCTGACTTGAGCGGGATTGATATTTTTTGGTAAAAGTTTAAGTAAAGCAGCTTGGGATAACAAATGGAAAACACCGCAGCGGTAGGAAATAGCATTTCCCACAATAGGATAAGTTCCTTCCGGTGAAATTATTCTTTCAAGCTGAGCAGATAATCTTGATGACCTCATCAATTGTATATCTAAAAATTCACCATCAGAAAGACCGTATTTTCTCATTACGCGCAAGATATCATTTAACATAGGATGAATAAACATGCTGTTAAAGTAATTTGATTCAAAAGAGTCGCCATCACTATAAATTGCATCCCCCAAATAATATTCATCTCTAAATTTATGAATACCATAGGATAAACGTTCTTTATCACATTCGCCTGTAAATTCTAAGAGGGCTGCTTCAATCATTGCCGTATATAATAACCAATGATTTTCATATGGTGCTATTACTCTTGTTTTTTTGAGTTCTTCAGCTATTTTAGCTTGAACATCCATTGGAAGATTAAGCCAAATTTGATTTTTGGCTCTAAGTAATCCTTGAGCAAATAAAGCAACTTCAACTAAAGATTGTTTAGGTTCTATAATAAATATATGATCATTGCTATTTGGATTAACAGCATTTCTAATAGCTTTTAATGTCATATTAATATATTTTATTCTTAATTGACCTTCTTCTGAACTGCCCGGTCCCAATTCCAACCAAGAGGATATTCCATTAAAGATACGTGCAAAAGCCTCAAGATACACAAATTTATTATTCTCTGGATTATTTGACTGGATAGGCATTCTTTTCTTAAGGGAGCCATTAGCTAGATTGTTTAAAACTGGATAAGCAATTTTTTGCAGTGTTGAAACCCAAAAAATTCTATCCTCCCATATTGAAGGTTGTTCCTCGACAATCGGTTCTTCTTTTTTTCTAAATCTTTTAAAAATTGAGTTGCTCATGATAAATTATATGTTAAGCATAATATATAAATCTTAAAAAAATTACTTTTTTTTAAAAATAAAAAGAGTTTATATATTTTATTAAACAAAGATATTTACCATTAAGAGGTTGAAAATATGCCAACAATGTCTGAAAAAATATTAGCTAAAGCATCAGGAAAAGACACAGTTGAAGCTGGAGATATTGTAATAGCAAATATTGATATAGCAATGACACACGATTTAACCGGACCTCTTTCAGTAGAATCTTTTGAAAAAATAGGAGCTGAAAAAGTCTGGGACTCGTCAAAAATTGTTATTCCATTTGACCATCAAGTTCCAGCTGACTCTATAGATTCCGCAAACAATCATATCATCATGAGAAATTTTGTCAAGCAACAAGGAATTGAAAATTTTTATGATGTAAATGCTGGTGTTTGCCATCAAATTCTTCCAGAGTTAGGTCATGTTGTTCCTGGAGAAGTAATTGTAGGTGCAGATTCACATACTTGTACTCATGGAGCTTTGGGAGCATTTTCTACTGGTATCGGTTCTACAGACATGGCAATGGTATTTGCTGAAGGTAATTTATGGTTTAAAGTGCCGGAAACAAATAGATTCAACATTAGTGGTGAATTAAAAGAAAATGTTTATGCAAAAGATGTTATTTTAAATATTATTGGTCAAATGGGCGCTGATGGTTCAACTTATAAAGCTTGTGAATTTGCAGGAGAAACCATTTTAAATATGAGCGTTTCAGACAGAATGGTATTAACTAATATGGCTATTGAAATGGGGGGTAAAACCGGTCTGGTTGAACCCGACCAAAAAACAATATCCTATGTTGAAAGTCGATCAAATAAGCCATATCAAGTATTTAAAACTGATTTAGATTCATCATCCCTTAATATAATTGATATTGATGTAAGTGATTTAGAGCCTCAAGTGGCTTGTCCTCATAATGTTGACAATGTAAAGCCTGTTAGTGAAGTTGACCAAGAAATAGACCAAGTGTTTATTGGTTCCTGTACCAACGGCAGGCTTAGTGATTTAAGAGATGCTGCAAGAATATTAAAAGGAAAGGAAATTGCCAAAGGAACAAGAATGCTAGTAATACCAGCATCCAAAGAAGTATATTCAAATGCACTTGATGAAGGACTGATTAGAATATTTATTGATGCAGGGGCTCTTGTATCAGCTCCATGTTGTGGTCCATGTCTTGGAGGACATACCGGAATAATTGGACCTGAAGAAGTAAGTCTTTCTACTTCAAATAGGAACTTTAAAGGTAGACAAGGTTCACCTGATGGAAAGGTATTTTTATCCTCTGCTGCTGTTGCTGCGGCCTCAGCAATTGAAGGAAAAATTGTAGCTCCGGAGTGAAATTATGAAAGGAACAGCATGGAAATTTGGAAATGACATTGACACAGACATTATCATTCCAGGAAGATATTTAATTTATACAGATGAAAAAAGATTGTCTGAACATTGCATGGAAGGTTTAGATGATAAATTTAATGAAAAATGTAAGAAAGGAGACTTCATTGTAGCCGGAACAAATTTCGGTTGTGGTTCTTCAAGAGAACATGCCCCAATTGCTCTTAAAGGTGTTGGAGTTGCAGCAGTAATAGCCGAATCATTTGCAAGAATCTTTTATAGAAACGCTACAAATGTGGGTATTCCTCTTTTGGAAGCTCCAGGCATTACAAAACTCGTGGAAGATGGAGAAGAGATTGAAGTAGATATGGAAAATGGAACAATTACTTCAGATAATGGAGAAACAATAACATTTAAAAAATTGCCTCCATTTATGTTAGAAATACTAGAACAAGGTGGATTAATTGAGTACCTCAAAAACAAAAGATAAATATCAAATTGCTGTCATTCCAGGTGATGGAATAGGTAAAGAAGTGATGCAAGCAGCGATATTGGTGCTAGATGAACTAAATATTGATTTTGATTATGTTTATGGTGAAGCTGGAGATGAATGTGGTCAAAAAACTGGAACTCCACTTCCTGAAGAGACTTTAGATATTATTAGAAAGGCGGATGCATGTTTATTTGGTGCTGCAGGTGAAAGTGCAGCTGACGTTATAGTAAAAATTCGTCAAGAAATGAAAATGTTTGCAAATCTAAGGCCAGTTAAATCTTATCCTAATACTAATGCATTGTTTGATGATGTTGATTTTATGATTGTTCGCGAAAATACTGAAGGTTTATATATCGCTGATCAAGAAAAAACAACTGAAGATGGTGCTATTGCAAAACGTATTATTACAAGAAAAGCTGAGGAACGCATTATTGACTATGCTTTTAATTATGCAAAGCAAAACAATAAAAGCAAAGTCACTGCAGTTCATAAAGCTAATGTATTAAAGAAAAGTGACGGATTATTTAAAAAAATATTCTATGAAGTGGCTGAAAAATACCCTGATATCGAAACCGAAGATTATTATGTCGATGCGACAGCGATGTATCTCATTACTCAACCGCAAAGCTTTGAAGTAATAGTTACAACTAATCTATTCGGAGATATCTTATCCGATGAAGGCGCCGGGCTCGTTGGAGGACTCGGTTTAATACCATCAGCAAATATTGGTAAAGACGCTGCATTATTTGAGCCTGTACATGGTTCTGCACCAGATATAGCAGGTCAAGGTAAAGCAAATCCAATAGCAATGATGCTTTCAGCAATTATGATGTTAAGATACATTGGCGAAAATGAAGCGGCAGACAAATTTGATGCCGCAATCTTAAAAGTACTTAATGAAGGAAAAACCTTAACTAGTGATTTGGGTGGTTCTGCAAGTACTATGGAAGTAGCCGAAGCTATTAAAAATAACTTATAAAAAAAATGGAGATAGAAAATATGGATTTTAAAAAATTAACAAAAATGCAATTAGCTGCACTATTTATCATATTTATTATGGTAATCAGTGGGGTTGCAGGATTTTTACTTTTAATATTCCAAGGAGCTTAAAGGAGATGAAAAAATGGTAAAATATGAAATAGCAGCCGTAGTTGCTGAATTTAATTATGACATAACACAAATGATGTTGGAATTAGCTAAAGCAGAAGCAAAAAATAGAGATTGCGAAATCACTAAAGTAGTAGCTGTTCCTGGTGTATTTGATATGCCACTTGTAATTAAAAAATTATTACAAAAAGGAGAATTTGATGCTATTATCACTTTAGGTGCCGTAATTGAAGGTGCAACTGACCATGACCAAATTGTAGCACAACATGCATCTCGTAAAATTGCTGATTTAGCTTTAGAATATGACACTCCAGTTGCTTTAGGTATCACTGGTCCTGGAATGACCAGATTAGATGCACATAGACGCGTTAAAAACGCAAAAAGTGCAGTTGAAGCAGCTATCAAAATGTGTGACCGATTAAAAGAAATCTAGTGATTGGATGGAAATTCTTAAACCTAATGAATTAAAAGAGAAATTTACAGATCCTTGGATTGCACCATACCAAAAAGTTTTGACTATGGTAGATGGCGACAAAGTCGAAATTGTCGAATACCATCCATGCATTTCCGGGTCTCATTGGCTATTAAACCAATACCGCAACAACTCTGAACTAATCGATTCAGCTTATCGTGATGGAAATAAGCATGTCTACTCATGTCATGTTGGTTCAAGCCCACTTGACCTAAAAGCCAGTTTTAATGCTGCAGGAATTGATGAAATTATAGTTGATGGTGATGAAGTCAAAGTAACTCATGCTGGACTTGCAGGGGCTGGAGTGGGCGCTGGAATGTGTAGAGGAATGGGTGAAGGCGTTAAATATATCGAGCTTATTGAAACTGGAGGCGGCTCAAAAGTAGGGAAAGCTACCGTTGTTACTCCAAAACTTCAAAAAGTCGTTATTGGCGTTGATGATACTGATACTAAAGATGCTGGAGCTACATGGACAATGGCACATAATTTAGGTGTTGAACTTGCTAGCGAAGGATTTGAATATTTAGATCACATTATTGTACAATTATACCCACATAACCCTCATAAAACACAAAATTGTGTATCTATTGCTCTTACTTTTGCTGTTGAAGAATCCAAAAAAGAAGATTTAATCAATAGGGTTATTGAAATTCTTAAAAGAGACACATTATCTGACAAAACAGCGATAGCTATCTTAGAAGGTCTTGACATTCCTGAAAAATTAAGAGATTATTCAATAGCTACAAAATCTGGAATGATGGATGTTGAAACTGCAGAAAAAGTTGCAAAAGAATTAGACATACCTCTAATTGCGGTGACAGGCGAGCAAGGTAAAGTTGGAGCTCTAGCCGCACTTGGACTTTATAATGACGTAGAAGAAGCTGTTAAAGCTTATGACAAAAAATAATCTAAGAATTCATTTCTTAGATTTATTTACTATTTCTTTAAAAATTAAAATTCAGGAAGTTTCCTTGATCACTTCTTACGAATTGTTTTATGGAAGTGGAATTTGTTTCTTTAAAGACAATTTGAATATTATAATTTTCATATGTGAAATTAGTATTATTATTCGAACCGTTTAAAGAGCTAACAGGTTCACCATTAACTGCAAGATAATATGATGAATTGTTATTAAAAATACCGTTTGTATCGGCTATTGAAACATTATTAACTATAACTTCAAAAGTTGATGCATTAATATTTCTTGAAGATACAATAAAGCTTTCAGTGAATGTTGTATTCTCATTTTCATAACTATGAGTCATTATAGCACCTTCAAAAATTTCTTTTAAGCGACTGTCTTGAATAATATCCTCTGATTCAACATTCAATACTTTTTTGGCTTCAATTGGTAATCTGAGTATGTCCGGTTCACTAGGCCTTGTTTCATTAATAATATAAACCTCATCTTTTATTTGGATAGTGTCATTAGCCTTAATACCTAACGTCATCATTGCATCAGATGGCATACGAATTTGACCAGATTCATTTTCAATAGCTGTATCGATTGTATATGGACCTCTAACGGAAATTGAATTGTCAGTTGGTGTATCATCAGCATAAATGATTAAATTTCTTGAATTCGGTTCTATAGACAAAACACCATTTTCAAAATGAGCTGCTCCAATGAATGTTGAAATCATTAACAACAACACAATTATTGAAATAATCATTGGAAAATGAATTTTAACAAAAGATTTTAGCAAATTCCCTCTTGGTGTTTTTCTAAACATTACAATGGATTTTACAATAACCTTAACAATATAGTAAACGGATATGATAACCCCTACAACAGAAATTAAGACTCCTATTGCAAGAGGAACTTGTTTTACAAAAAATATTGTAAATAAACCAAGAATTACAAAAGATAACCCCACAATAGACATTCGAATAAAATAACCAATGTCATCAATCATTACAACCCTACCATACTTATTAGCACGGCTTATAATTGTTCTTACGACCTCATTAGCCATCATATTCAAATCAGAAAGAGATGACATGTCATGTTCGATTGCACCGATGTCAACTTCCATGATGGATATTCCAAGTACATCAGCATCAATAACGATTCCCACATCTACCCCATAATCCTTTTCAAAATTAATCTTTTTCAATGCTTCTTTACGTGCTGCAAACTGACCGCTCAATGGTTGTTCAAAAGTAATTTCCGGGAAGAAAAAGTTCAATAAAGGCTTGGCAGTAAGTTCTGTTACACGTCCACTTTCACGAGCAAATTTGGTTTTAGTAATATCAGCTTTTCCAATTAAAATAGGCCTAATAATAGTTTCAACTTTTCTAGAAGTTAAATTATAAATATCTGCATCAATGAATGCTATAATATCGCATTCGGCATTTTTATAGCCAGTGTATAAAGCTTCACCCTTACCTTTATTTGTTTCATGGTTAATGACTATGGCTCCCGCTTTTATGGCTTCCTTTTCGGTATTATCGCTTGATCCATCATTAACAACGATGATTTCATCTACAAACGATACCTTTTTAACCACTTCAACTACTTGAGCTACAGTATCCTCCTCATTATAAGCAGGGATAATGACTGAAACCTTTTGATACTTTTTAGGTTTTTCAGATTTAATACCTGCAAGCAAAAATACTATCAGCACAAAAAACCAATACACCCTAAATTCACCATTAAAAGTTTAATTATTAATACTATGTAATTTAAGTAGTATAAATATTATTAGTTTAAAAATAATAATTTTAATAATAAATAAACCTAAATTGAATATTCTAAAGGTAATTAGATGATAACTCAAACACTTCAAAACGAATTAAATTTAGCTAATTGGCAAGTTGAAAAGGTAATCAAACTGATTGATAATGGAAATACTATACCTTTCATTGCAAGATACAGAAAAGATGTTACAGGTTCCCTAAATGATGAAACATTGAGGAAATTTGATGAAAGGTTAAAATATCTTAGGAACTTGGAAGAAAAAAAGGAAAAAATCATTAAAAGAATAGAAGAACTTGGAAAACTCACAGATGAACTAAAAAATAAAATAATAAATGCTGAAACACTAGTGGAACTTGAAGATATTTACCGCCCTTATAAAAGCAAAAAGCGAACAAAGGCAACAATCGCCCGTGAAAAAGGTCTTGAACCTTTAGCAAACATAATTTTAGCCCAAAAAGTAAATGAAAGCGTTAAAAAAATAGCAAAAAACTACATTTCAGATGAAGTCAGAACACCAGAAGAAGCAATTAATGGTGCAAAAGACATTATAGCAGAGGTAATCTCCGATAATTCTGAATTCAGAAAAAAAATAAGACAGAACACCTTTTTTACAGGCCAAATCCAAACAAAAGCAAAAGATAAGGACTCAACTACAGAATATGAAATCTATTACAATTACACCGAAGAGCTAAGAAAAATTCCTCCACATAGGGTTTTGGCAATCAATCGAGCAGAAAAAGAGGGAATAATAAAAGGAAAAATCATGTGTGAAGTGGATGAAATCATAAAATATCTCAATCGCCATATGCTAAAGAATATTTCAAGCATTCCCGAAAAAATCGAGTACAACAGATATACAACACCAATAATTAAAGATTGTGTTGAAGATTCATACAAAAGGTTAATTTCCCCTGCAATCGAGCGAGAAATAAGAAATTACCTTACCCAAAAAGCAGAGGAAAAATCAATTGAAGTTTTTGCAAAAAACCTAAATCAACTGTTAATGGAAAGCCCATTGGTTGGAAAAACCATTCTTGGCTGGGATCCTGCATTTAGAACTGGGTGCAAATTGGCAATCATTGATGAAACAGGTAAAGTCCTGGATACTGCATTAATCTATCCGACAGAACCGCAAAACAAAGTTAAAGAGTCAATCAAAACAGTGAGGGAATTGATTGATGAATATAACATTAATGTGATAGCTATTGGCAACGGTACAGCTTCAAGGGAATCCGAAGAGATTGTAGCTGAAATAATAAAAGGAAGGAATGTTGAATACATCATTGTCAATGAGGCTGGTGCATCGGTTTATTCTGCATCCAAGCTGGCAGATGAAGAATTTCCAAGTTTTAGTGAAGGTGAAAGAAGTGCTGTTTCAATTGCAAGAAGATTGCAAGACCCACTGGCGGAACTTGTTAAAATTGATCCAAAATCAATTGGAGTTGGTCAATACCAGCATGACATGAACCAGAAGCAATTATCACAAACATTGACAGGAGTAGTCGAAAAGGTAGTGAATGAAGTGGGAGTTGACCTGAATACAGCATCCTATAGCCTTTTAAATTATATTTCAGGAATTGGAAACACTACTGCAAAAAATATCATAAGTTATAGGGAAGAAAATGGAAGCTTTACAAACAGGGAAGAGCTGTTGAATGTTAAAAAATTAGGTAAAAAAACATATGAACAGTGCGCAGGTTTTGTAAAAATAGATAACCCCGATTACCCATTGGATAATACTACAATACACCCCGAATCATATGAAGCTACATATAAATTATTAAGCAAATTGAACTATTCCGTCAATGATATCGGCTCAAAATCACTGAAACTGGACAATATTGACATTGATGAAATTTCTGAAGAACTGAACATCGGTAAGGAAACCCTAAAAGACATTATAAAGGAGCTAAAAAAACCGGGCCGCGACCCCCGTGAAGACATGCCGAAACCAATCTTAAGAAAAAACGTATTGTCAATTGACGATCTGGAGGTCGGAATGATAATGCAAGGAACTGTCAGAAACATCGTTGATTTCGGTGCATTTGTCGATATTGGAGTTCATCAAGATGGATTGGTTCATATTTCACAATTAGTGGCTGATAAATATGTTAAGCATCCATTGGACATTGTAAGTGTGGGCGATATTGTTGATGTTAAAGTCTTGGATATAGATTTGAAAAGAAACAGGATTCAATTATCGATGATAATTTAATATATTTAAAAGTAAAAATTATATTGTGAATAAATAATTTATTTTAGAAGGGATTTTTTAATGACACCAAAGATAATGATAATTCTTGGAAGTGGTTCTGATATTGCTATCGCAGAAAAAAGCATGGATATTTTAGACAAGCTGGAAATACCATACAGTTTAAAAATTGCATCTGCCCATAGAACACCAAATTTAGTTCGTGAAATCGTCAGTAAAGGTACCGATGCTGGAATTGAAGTATTTATTGGAATTGCAGGTCTAGCGGCACATTTGCCTGGAGCAATAGCTGCATATACACCAAGACCTGTAATAGGGGTGCCGGTTGATGTAAAAACTGGTGGAATCGATGCACTACATTCAATTGTACAAATGCCTTATCCTTCACCTATAGCAACTGTGGGAATTGATAGGGGAGATAATGCTGCAATATTGGCTGCCCAATTTCTTGCCATCCATGATGAGGAAATTCGTCAAAGAATAATCAATTTAAGAAAAGAATATGCCGAAAAGGTTAAAACAAGCAATGAAGAAATCGTTCAAAAAATTGAAAGAAAATTCATCCAAAATGACTTTTTAAGAATTAAAAATATGGAAATAAAAAAGGCTGAAGTCGATGCGGATGCAATTAATCAATGCAAAAACCAAGACGCCGAAGTGGCAATCATTGTTGGAAGACAGACTGACATGGGAATAGCCAAAAATGTTGGAGTCATTTTAGACAGACTTAAAATCAGTTATGATACAAAAGTCGTTTGTCCGATAAGATCCAACAAAAAATTCACAAATTACGTGAAATGCATGAAAAATGTAAAAATCTTCATTGGAATCAGTTCCAATTCATCACAGGTGACAGGTGGAATCGTTGGCCTTACAGACAGACCAGTAATAGGAGTTCCATGTAAAAATGAGAATGGTGATAATTATATGCTTACTACCGTCAGCATGCCACCGGGAGTTCCTGTTGCAACTGTTGGAATAAACAACGGTAAAAACGCTGCAGTTCTTGCAGGAGAAATCCTTTCAATTAAAAATCAAAACACTACAGGACTTTTAGATAAATTAAAAGACAAAAGAATTAATTTATAGTGATAATATGAACATCAAAGATGAAAACATAATCGAAATTGCAGATGAACTTTCATCTGAATTTGAAGTTTCAAAAGTATTGAGGCAATACCCTAAAGACACAGTCATTATCAAAAACGTAAAAGGATATGATATTCCAATAATTACAGGAATCTGCAATACCCGTGAAAAGATAGCAAAATCAATCAATTGTGAAGTATCTGAAATCACTGAAAAGATTATAGAAGCTATGGAAAAGCCTATTAAAGTGGATAAATTCACTGATTTTTCCGAGTATGATAATTTGGATATTGATTTAAGTAAAATCCCAATATTAACTCATTATAAAAGAGATGGTGGAGCATACATCACCGCCGGTGTTGTCTTTGCGCGTGACCCTGAAACTGGAATTCAAAACGCTTCAATTCACCGTATGATGGTTTTGGACAACAAAAGGCTTGTCATCAGAATTGTTCCAAGAAATCTCTACACTTACTTCCAAAATGCTCAAAAGGCAGGAAAAGATTTGGAAATCGCAATAGCTATTGGAATGGATCCTGCAATTTTACTTGCAAGTACCACCTCAATCCCAATTGACTATAACGAAATGGAAGTGGCAAATGCATTCAAAAACGGTGAGTTAACATTGATTAAATGCGGTGATTTGGAAGTTCCTGAAGCCGATATCATTTTGGAAGGTAAAATTTCAGTGACAGAAACCGTTGCTGAGGGCCCTTTTGTCGATTTAACCGATACATACGACATCATTCGTGACCAGCCGATAATCAACCTGGAAAAGATGCACATTAAAAAGGGCAATCCTCATTATCATGCAATTGTTCCTGCAGGATTCGAACACAAGTTATTGCAAGGTCTTCCACAGGAACCAAGAATATTCAAAGCTGTTAAAAATGCAGTTCCTACAGTTGAAAATGTTGTCTTGACTGAAGGAGGCTGCTGCTGGTTGCATGCAGTCATATCCATCAACAAACAGACGGAAGGAGATGGAAAGAATGCGATTATGGCTGCACTGTCTGCTCATCCTTCACTTAAACACTGTACTGTTGTAGATACCGACGTTGATGTATTTGATGCTGAAGATGTTGAATACGCTATAGCTACACGTGTCAAAGGTGACAGAGACATCATGATTGTGCCTAATGTACGTGGGTCATCCCTTGACCCAGTAGCTGAAAGTGATGGAACAACCACCAAAATCGGTGTGGATGCAACAAAATCACTCAAGGCATTGGAAAAATTCGAAAGAGTTAGTTTTGGAGAATAAACTAACTTTTAATTTATTTTTTTTTAATTTTTAAGAAGTGTAAGTATGTATTGTCCAGTTTGTGGTAAATGGGTGGAAGAAGGAGAAGAATATTGTCCAAACTGCGGATATGATGTATACTGTATCGATGAAGAGGATGAATTTTAAAAAATAAGTATTTATTTACATCATCTCTCTGTTTTGAATATTTTAATTGAAAACCTTCACTTTAAACTAGAGTGTTGGTTGTTTTTAAAATCAAGTTTGTTAACTTAAAACAATAATGCAATGATAAAGAATAAGTGATTTTTCAAAAGCTATTCGAATTTCTTAATTATCAGTTTTAAAATACTTATGCTATGGTTCTGGTCTCTTTGAACAACCTTTATTGGATTTTTAGGAACATATTTTCACTTAATCTTTTTTTTATTGGAGAATTATCGTTGGAAAACCCTGTTGTTTTCAATGGTTTAATAATATTTAATATTCTGTGTTTATATTTCTGCCGAGTTTTTTTATTAATTGGTGTTTAATCCTTTTAATTTGGTTTTATAATTTGTTATTTTATTATTAGAAGATTTTTGTTTTGTTTTTTTGTGTTTTAGGATGCAAGTGAGTACTTACATTCGAAAAACTTTATATATGGTCTTATTCATATAATTAGTTGTGCAAAGGAGTGTTACATCTTG
>JAZUAV010000041.1:0-9947 GCA_045638165.1 Methanobrevibacter sp. | reverse complement strand
TAAATATAAACAAAGAGTCGACAGAGCAAGTATATCTAACCCTCGTGACTTAGGTCCTAAATATCCTAGAAGGCCAGATGATATATTTAGAAGAACTGTAAGAGGAATGTTACCTTTCAAAAAATCAAAAGGTAAAACTGCATACAAAGGTTTAAAAGCTTTTGTTGGAGTACCTGCTGAATATGCAGATGTTGAACTCACTTCAGTTCCTGAAGCAGAATATAAGAATATTAAAAAAGGCATTGAGTTAGGAGTAATCTCCAAACTTTTAGGAGCTACGTTTTAGATAATACGATGTGTGATTATGGTTAAAGTTATTCATACAAGCGGAAAACGTAAAACAGCTATCGCAAGAGGGACTGTTCAAGAAGGAAGCGGTAAAGTTAGAATTAACAGAGTTCCTTTAGAACTTTATCCCCCTGAGCTTGCTAACTTGAAATTACAAGAACCATTAAAATTAGCTGGAGATTTAGCTAATGAAGTGGACATCAATATCCGTGTTATTGGTGGAGGAGTAATGGGACAAGCAGAAGCTGCACGTATGGTAATTGCTAAAGGACTCGTCCAATGGTCTCAAGATATGGATTTAAAAGAAAAATTCATTCAATATGACAGAACTATGTTAGTAGGTGACCCAAGACGTTCAGAACCTAAAAAATATGGTGGTCCTGGAGCAAGAGCACGTAAACAAAAAAGTTACAGATAATCTCTGTAATTTTATATTTTAATTAAAAATTAAAAAAGATGATTTAAATGATTCCTATAAGATGCTTAAGTTGTGGAAAACCGATTTCAGCTGATTTTAATCAATATCAGATTAGAAAAATTGGTGGTAAACGATTATTTGAAGAGTTAGAAGATCGTAATTTAACTCAACAGTTTATGGACCAGTTAACTATTGAAAAAAAAGAAGTTAAAGAGGTTTTATCTGTCTTAGGACTACGTGGCAATTATGCTGAGGAAAGTTCTAAAGATATTTTGGATGACTTAGGTTTAACTAGATACTGTTGTAGAAGAATGTTAATTTCCCATGTAGAAACTTGGGAATAAATTTTTCAAGTAGTAGGGATATTTTTTTAATTGGAAAATATAATCTTGGTAAAATATATGCCTAAATGGAAGTAATATTCATGGATGTTGAAAAAAAATTAACAAGGTTTGAACGAGCTAGAATTCTCGGAGCTAGGGCAATTCAAATATCTATGGGTGCTAAACCTTTAGTGGATATTAAAGATTCTTTAGATCCAATTGACATAGCTTATGAAGAACTCAAAGCTGGAGTTTTACCATTAGATGTAATCAGAGATGAATAAATAGGTTTTTCTATTTATTCTATTAATTTATTTAAAAAAAATAAAAAATACCAACATAACTCTATAAAGAAACTTACTGATTTTTTAAAGAGTATAGATTATATGGTAATAAATTAAAGGGCACTGAGGTGTTTTTTTTGGATAGTATAATAGAAGACGTCCAAGTTCGAAAGATTTTGGACAGCAGGGGAAACCCTACCATTGAGGTGGATGTGCGTACTTGGAACGGTTCCGGTAGAGCTGCTGCACCAAGTGGAGCAAGCACTGGTTCAAGAGAAGTAGTGTCATTTCCGGATGGGGGTGTAGATTTAGTTGTAAGTGAAATGGAGGATTTCATTGCTTCTGAACTTATAGGTATGGATGCTGAAGATATAGCAACCATTGATGAAGTGTTGAAAGAAATCGATGGAACTGACAACTTATCAGCTATTGGTGGTAATACTACTGTAGCTATTTCTATGGCTGTTGCTAAATCAGCTGCTTCCTCTTATAATATGCCATTATACAAGTTCATTGGTGGAAATTTAGTTAATGAATTACCTTTTCCATTAGGGAATATGATGAATGGAGGAGCTCATGCAGGTATTAATGCACCTGATATTCAAGAGTTTTTAGTTGTTCCTATTGGAGCCACTAATGTTAGTGATGCCATTTTTGCTAATGCTTCCGTCCATAAAAGATTAAAAGAATTAATTCAAACTAAAGATTCAAATTTCACTGGTGGAAAAGGAGATGAAGGTGGATGGGTACCTAATATTACTAATGATAATGCTTTAGAGATACAGGCTCAAGCATGTGAAGAAGTTGGTGATGAGTTAGGTATTGAGATTATGCCTTCCTTAGACATGGCGGCTTCCGAATTATGGAATGCTGATAAGCAGAAATATGTTTATGCTCAAGATGGTATCGAAAGAGATACTGGGGATCAAATTGATTTCGTAAAAGACATTATTGAAACATATAAAATGTTTTATGTTGAAGACCCATTTGATGAGTCCGATTTCGATGGATTTGCTCAATTAACTGCAAAAGTTGGGAATAAATGCCTTATTTGTGGTGACGATTTATTTGTAACAAATAAAGAAATCTTGGCTAAAGGCATTGAAATGAATGCTGCAAATGCTATTATTATAAAACCAAACCAGATAGGTTCTTTATCTGAAACTTATGCTACTGTAAAATTAGCAAGAGAAAATAATATTGTACCTGTTGTTTCCCATAGGTCTGGTGAAACCACTGATGAAACTATTGCACATTTGGCAGTAGGTTTTGCTTCTCCAATGATTAAAACTGGAGCCATTGGTGGTGAAAGGATAGCTAAATTAAATGAGCTTATTCGTATTGAAGAAGAACTTCCAAATCCAAAAATGGGGTCATTTTAAATAAGTTCGGAGAGAGTTCTTATGGCTAAAGTAACTATTGATTATGATAAATGTGATGGTGCAGACTGCGCAGAATGTGCTGATGTTTGCCCTATGGAAGTTTTAGTTCTTGAAGGTGACAAAATCGAAATTGTCAATCCTGAAGACTGCAGTTATTGTGAAGTATGTATGGATGTATGTCCAAATGAATGTGTAAATATTGAAGATGAAGATTAAATAAAGAGGTGTAAATATGGTAAATGATGAACTTTTAATTGACTTAGATAACTATTTAGCAGCTGGTTTACATATTGGAACTCAACAAAAAACCAGTGACATGGAAAAATACATATTCAGAGTAAGATCTGACGGTTTATATGTATTGGATATTCAAAAAACTGATGAAAGAATTAGACAAATTGCAAAACTTTTAGCAAAATACGACCCAGAAGATATTTTAGTAGTGGCAACCAGACAATATGGTCAAGCTCCTGTTAAAAAATTCGGTGAAATTACTGGTGCAAAAACTATTCCGGGTAGATTCATCCCTGGTACTTTAACTAACCCAAATTATGCTAAATTCATTGAACCAAAAATCATTGTTGTAACTGACCCAAGATCTGATGCACAAGCAGTATTGGAATCCAAACAAAATGGTATTCCTGTAGTTGCATTATGTGATACTGAAAACTTACTCAGTTTTGTCGATATCGCAGTGCCAGTAAACAACAAAGGTAGAAAAGCTATCGCTTTAGTTTACTGGTTACTTGCAAGGCAAATCTTAAGAGAAAGAGGAGTTATTCCTGAAGACGGAGATTTAGACGTTGAAGCAACTGACTTTGAACTTAAATTTTAAGTGAGTTAAATGTTAAGAAAACCTGCTGTTGCTGGATTTTTTTATCCAGATAATCCTAATGAGCTTAAAAAGCTAATAGAGGATTGCTTTTTAGATGATGATGGAATTTCTAAAATTCCTAAGCTCAACATGTTCGAGGGTAGTGATTATCCTATTCATGTTATGGTGCCTCATGCAGGTTATCAATATTCCGGTGCAATAGCTGCTAAAGGCTATTGCAATATAGTTCAAAATGGTTTTCCTGAAGTTTTTATAATATTGAGTCCTAATCATACAGGTTTAGGTAGTGAAGTTTCTGTTTTCAATGAAGGTGAGTGGATTACTCCCCTTGGAAATGTTGAAGTTGACAAGGGTTTTGCTGATGAAATTATCTCTTTTTCAGATATTGCAACAGCGGATTTTTCTGCCCATATTCGTGAACACAGCATTGAAGTTCAACTGCCTTTTTTACAATATTTTTCCAATGATTTTAAAATAGTTCCTATAACTATGGGTTCACAATCATTCACTGCTTCTAATGACTTGGCAAAGGCTATTTTTGAGGCAGGAAATAAATTAGGTAAATCTTATTGTGTTATTGCAAGCACTGATTTATCCCATTTTAATAATCAAGAAAAAGCTAATAAGGTTGATGGATTTGTTTTAGAAGACATCTCTGAAATGAATGAATTCAAGCTTTTTGAGGAAGTGATTCAGTATAATATAACTATGTGTGGTTATGGTCCGGTAATAACAGCAATTTCTCTTTCTAAAATGTCTGGAAAGAGTAATTGTGAAATACTAGCATATGGAACTAGTGGGGATGTTACTGGAGATTTTAGCTCTGTTGTTGGTTATGCTTCAGGTATTTTTAAATAAGGTGTATTTATGATAGCTAAAGCTTCTGCTCCCGCAAAAACTATTTTATTTGGTGAACATTCAGTAGTTTATGGAGAACCTGCTATTGCAGGAGCAGTTAATAAAAGAGCTCATATTACAATTAAAGAAGCAGAGGGCAATCTTTCTGTTTTCAAAGCTCCAGATATAGGATTTGAAGCTAATTTGTTGACTCGCCATAAGAAATATATTTTAACAAAAGGAAAACCAGGTATTATTAGATACATTTTAGAGTCTCTTTATAGGGTTCACGACCATTCTCCAATTGAGATTACATTGTCATCAAATGTGCCTATTGGTTCAGGTCTCGGATCATCTGCTGCGGTTACTGTAGCTACTCTTGCAGCATTATATAGATATCATAATATTCGTTTTAATAAAAAGTCTCTTGCCCATGATGCGCATATGGTTGAACAAGCAGTTCAGGGGGTTGCAAGTCCTTTGGATACATTGGTTTCCACATACGGCGGACTAGTTTATTTATCTAGAAATAAAAAAGTTGAGCATTTTAATGTTAATTTTAATGTTCCGTTTGTTGTAGGATACACTACAAAACATGGAAACACTGGAAAAATGGTAAAGGACGTTAAAAATTTAAAAACAAGAAATCCTAAAATAATAAATCCGGTAATTGCTGCTATGGGAAACCTAACTAATTATGCTAAACAAGCTATTTTAAAAAGGGATTTTAATAAAGTTGGCGAATTGATGAATATTAATCATGGATTTTTAGACGTTTTAGGTGTAAATACTCTAGAATTGTCTCGTATGGTTTATAATGCTAGGGAAGCAGGAGCTATTGGTGCAAAAACTACTGGAGCAGGTGGTGGTGGTAGTATCATTGCGCTTTGTCCTGGAAAAGTTGATGAAGTCGCAGATGCTATTGCTCAGGATGATAATATATTAAAAGTTAATTTTACTCGAAAAGGGGTTTCTTCAAGGGTTTACAAGTGATTTTATGATAATTTTAAAGATTGGTGGAAGTATTTTAACCAACAAAGACTCAACCGTAAGTGAAATAGATACAATGAGTCTTAAAAGAATTGCATCTGAAATTAAAGCTTCTTTGGATAAATCTTCTAAAGAATTAATCGTTGTTCATGGTGCAGGGTCTTTTGGTCATCCGCCGGCTAAGAAATATAAAATTGGTGAAGCATTTGATAAAAGCGAATATCCTCAAAAGAGGATAGGATTTTGTGAAACCCAAAATGCAGTTAAAAAATTAAATATGTATATCTGCGAAGCTTTCATTGAAAAAGGTTTGCCGGTAGTTGCTATTCCAGCTTCCAGTTTCATGACTGCAAGCAATAAAAGAATAATTGAAGGTAATCTCGATAGTTTTAAGAAATATTTGGACAAAGGTTTCATTCCTGTTATCTACGGAGATGTTGTGTTGGATGAGGAGTTGGAAATTTGTGTTGTATCAGGCGATCAACTTATCCAATATTTAGCAAAAAACCTTAACCCTGATATGGTTGTTTTAGGAACAGATGTTGATGGAGTATACAATAAAAATCCTAAAACACATGATGATGCAATATTCTTTGATAAATTCTCATCATTGCAGGATTTAGATACCTTAGAAGGAACCACTAATGTTGATGTGACTGGTGGAATGGTTGGAAAAATTAAAGAACTTTTATATTTAGCAGATTTGGGGATAGAATCTAAAATAATAAATGCTGAAGTGGAAGATAATATTTTCAAAGTTTTAGAAAATGAAGACGTAAAAGGAACGGTAATTTCAAGGGGAAATTAGTATATGATTTCAGATAGAAAATTAGAGCATTTATTAATTTGTGAAAATTATGATGTGGAGTTTAAAAACAAGACTACTGGATTTGAAGATATAGAATTAATCCATAATGTTTTACCAGAAATTGATAAGCAGGATATTGATTTATCAACATCTGTTTTCGGAAAAAAATTAGACTCCCCGTTATTTATAACAGCTATTACAGGAGGTCATCCCGCCGCAAAAAACATTAATAAACAGTTAGCTATTGCCGCTGAAAATAATGGAATTGCATTGGGTGTAGGATCTCAAAGAGCAGCTTGTGAACATCCTGAACTTGCAGATACTTATACTGTTGTTCGTGAAAATGCTCCAAATTGTTTACTGGTAGGAAATATTGGTGCACCACAATTAAATTTGGCTGAAAAAGCTGTAGAAATATTGGATGCGGATATTTTAGCCATTCATCTTAATCCTCTTCAGGAATCTATTCAACCTGAAGGTGATTTGGATGCTAGGGGATATCTTGATTTAATTAGTCAAATCACAAAGTCAGTAGATATTCCTGTTGTTGCAAAAGAAACAGGTTGCGGAATTTCAGCAGAATCTGCAAAAGCATTAGTTGGTGCTGGTGTGGATTATATAGATATTGAAGGTGCTGGAGGAACAAGTTGGGCTGCTGTTGAAACATATCGTGCTGAAGATAGATATCTTGGTGAATTGTTTTGGGATTGGGGAATTCCAACTGCAGTAAGTACAGTTGAAGTTACTAATGCTGTAGATGTCCCGGTTATTTCATCAGGAGGCATTCGTTCAGGTCTTGAAGCAGCTAAAGCAATTGCTCTTGGAGCTGATGCTGTTGGTATGGCATTGCCATTTTTAAAGAATTCTGCTTCTCAAGAACAATTAAATAAGTTTATTGAAAGATTCAATGATTCTCTAAGAATTGCAATGTTTTTAGTGGGTGCTAATAACATTGATGAATTGAAGCAATCTAATTTAGTCATTCGTGGAAAAACAAGAGAATGGCTCACCGAAAGAGGAATTAACACAAAAATTTATTCAAGGAGATAAAACATGAGCGTAGAAGTTATCGCTATTGGGGGATATCAGGAAGTCGGTAAAAACATGACCGCTGTCAAGATAGGCGAAGACGTAATTATATTTGATATGGGAATACATCTTGACAGGATAAGTATGCACGAAGATACTGATATTGATAGGATGCATAGTTTAGACTTAATTGAAAGAGGGGTTATTCCTGATGATACCTTAATGAAGGAAGTTGATGGTAAAGTTAAAGGAATTGTATTTTCCCACGGTCATTTGGACCATATTGGTGCAGTAGCTAAATTGGCTCACAGATATGATGCTCCATTAATTGGAACTCCGTATACTGCTGCATTAATAGAAAAGCAAATTAAAGGGGAACGTAAATTTAAAGTAAATAATCCAATTAAACCATTAAATCCGGGAAGTAAAATGAAACTTTCCAAGGACATTACTTTAGAATTCGTTCAATCAACACACAGTATTCCTCAAGCAGTATTTCCAGTTTTACATACTCCGGAAGGAGTTATTGTCTATGCATTAGACTTTAAATTTGATAATCATCAAAAAGTATCTCCGCCTCCTGATTATAAAAGGTTAAAAGAATTAGGAAGGAAAGGAGTGCTTGCATTAATTGTAGAAACTACTAATTCCATTAATTATAAGGAAGTAAAAACACATTCCGAGAGAATTGCACGCAATATTCTTGAAGATGTAATGAGAGGACCTTTACAAGAAAAAACAGGAATGATAGTTACCACATTTTCATCTCACGTTGAACGTGTTCAGGCTATTGCGGATATTGCTAAGCAAAGCCATAGGGAAATATTTTTCCTTGGACGATCTATGGAAAGGTTCTGTGGAATTGCACAAAATTTGGGTATTTTAAAATTGCCAAAAAATGCAAGTATTTATGGTTCTCCAAAAGCTGTTAATAAGGCTTTAATGAGAGCTGATGAAGACAGAGCAAATTATTTGCTTGTAACTACTGGTCACCAAGGGGAACCTGATGCATTACTTCCGAGAATTGCTAATGGAAGAACTCCATTTAATATTAAAAAAGGAGATAATATAATTATTTCTGCACCAATTATTCCTAATCCAACTAATGCAGCTAATAGGCATATTATGGAAAGAAGATTAAAATTGAAAGGTGCTAGAATTTATCCTAATGCTCACGTTTCTGGGCATGCTGGAAGAGAAGACCATAGGGAATTCTTACGTATGTTAAAACCACAGCATATTATTCCGGCACACGGAGACTTATCCATGCTTGCAGCTTATGCGGAACTTGCTGAAGAAGAAGGTTACAGAATAGGTTATGATATTCATATTCTAAGAAATGCTCAAGCACAAGTTTTCAAAAGTTAAAAGAGGGAATTAAAATGAGTGATGTAAAAGAAGTACTTGGAAGTTATTCAACTGACATTACAAAAACAATTGAAGAAGAATTATCCACTATTACTCCAGAGAATCTTGCAGAGGCTTCAGTTTACTTAACAAGAGCCGGTGGAAAAATGCTTAGACCAGCTTTAACATTAATTACTGCTGAAGCGGTTGGGGGAAGTCGTGAAAGTGCTTTAAAATCAGCTGCTGCAATTGAACTTATCCATACATTTTCACTTATTCATGATGATATCATGGATAATGATGACATGAGAAGAGGAATGCCTTCTGTACATAAAGTATGGGGTGAAGATGTAGCTATCCTTGCAGGAGATACCTTATTTTCAAAAGCATTTGAGATAATTATTGGAACTGAGGGCACTTCTTCAGAGCAAAACAACAGGGCATTAGCCACCGTTGCCGATGCATGTGTAAAAATCTGTGAAGGTCAAGCATCTGATATGGCTTTTGAAGATAGATTTGATGTAAGTGAAGACGAATACATGGAAATGATTTTCAAAAAGACCAGTGCTTTAATAGCAGCTGCTACAAAAGCCGGAGCCATTATGGGTGGAGCTTCAAAAGAAGTTATTGATGCAATGTATGAATATGGTAGATTGATTGGTTTGGCTTTCCAAATTCAGGATGATTATTTGGATATTGCTAGTGATGAAGAAACCTTAGGTAAACCTATTGGATCTGATATTGTAAAAGGTAAAATGACTATTATTGCAATCAAAGGTCTTGCATCTGCTGGCGAGAAATCTGAAAAATTACTTGAAATCTTAAAAGATGACAATAATTCCCAGGACGATATAGATGTGGCAGTTGAAATTTTAACAAATTGTGGTGCTATTGAATATGCTCGCAATTTGGCATTAAAATCTGTTGATGAAGCTAAAGAACTACTCGAAATATTACCTGATTCTTCATCTAAACAGGTACTTGCAGACATTGCAGATTTTGTATTGGAAAGACATTCATAATCATGTCTTTCAATTTTTCATTTTTACAAAAGAGTTATATGTCATTAATACAAAACTATATTTTGGTTGTTTAAATTTAGTCAAAGAATTTTTTATGAAACATCAATTTTTGATTCTTATTGAAAGAATATCAATAATTTTGTTTGATATATATGAAACAATGTTAATCCAATGCTTGAATGATTCATGTTTTGTATAGTTGAACAAATGACTTTTTTGTATATAATATTTTTCATTTTGTAATACTTTTTTAAAATTTTTTATGTTTTTAAGTAGCATTATTTTGATAAAAAGTATTACAATTATAAACTTCCTGATTTTATGTATTTTCATTATCTTCCATTGATTTGTCTTTATTTTTTTAAATTAATATTATTTTTTTCA
>JAZUAV010000040.1:0-49952 GCA_045638165.1 Methanobrevibacter sp. | reverse complement strand
AGCGGAGCTAAATCCGTAACATTATTCGTAAGAGGAAGTACCAAACACATCGTAGATGAAATCGTAAGAGCAATTGAAGATGCTATTGGTGTAGTAGCAGCTACTGTAGAAGATGACCAAGTTGTTGCAGGTGGAGGAGCTCCTGAAATAGCAATGGCTAAAAAACTCAAAGATTATGCAGAATCCATTTCTGGAAGAGAACAATTAGCTGTAAACGCATTTGCAGAAGCTTTAGAAATCGTACCAAAAACCTTAGCTGAAAATGCAGGTTTAGACAGTATCGACTCCTTAGTAGATTTAAGAGCAGCACAAGAAGATTCATTCTACATGGGATTAGATGTATTCACTGGTGAAGTAGCAGACATGAAAGAAGCTGGTGTAATTGAACCTAAACGTGTTAAAAAACAAGCTATTCAATCTGCATCTGAAGCAGCTGAAATGATTTTAAGAATCGATGACGTGATTGCATCTACTAAAGGCCCTGAAGATATGGGTATGGACCCTTCCGCAATGGGCGGAATGCCTCCAATGATGTAAGCATAAAGAAATTTTAATTAATTTCTTTTCTTTTTTTATTTTTTATGTTTTCGAATAGGATTATTTTTAAAACATCAGTTGATGATGAAGTATATTACTTAAAGGATACTATTTTTGTTAAGTTTAATGTTAAACGTAATGGAATTTCCACATCCAAACTAAATGGGGGATTTTCCGATAATTTCAAAAGTGTTTTTAACCACCATCTATCACAAGAAAATATTGACTATCTTGAAAATCATGATGTATGTGAATACTTGATAAATCATTGCAAATCATTGGATATTGATTATGCCACTTCCTGTGGTCTTACCACACTTGCTAAAATGAATCATGTAAGTATTGTGACAAAATCTTATAAAAACCTGGAAGTCACTGCACTAACAACGGCAGGTGTTAGGACCAATGCAGTAAGGGCGGGGGACCCTGCATCGTTCTATGAAGAAAACGGGAAATTCGGTACCATAAATACGATAATATTAATCAATGCAAATCTAGGTTATGAAACATTGCTTGATGCATTTATGACAGCCACTGAAGCGAAATCAGTTGCATTGAATGATTTAAAAATACCTTCACAATACTCTAACGGTTATGCAACAGGGACTGGAACTGATGGTTTATGTGTATTTTCTAATTTGGAATCTAACAACATTTTAACAAATGCCGGAAAGCATTCTAAGCTAGGTGAACTTATTGGGAGGTGTGTAATTGAATCTGTTAGGAACGCTATTAAAAAGCAGGTTTGGATATCTCCAAAATCACAATCAAATGTTTTGGTGAGATTGAATCGTTATTCTCTCGATATCAATGAATTTTATGATTCTTTGGATTGTGATAAAATTGAATTTATTTCTGAATTGCAAAAAGAAATGAAAAAACAAGATAATGTTGCCATTACAACATCCGTTTTGAATTTGATAGATGAAGTTGATAATGGTTTGATTAAAAAAGAAGATGCGTTAATGTTGACTAATAAAATAATTAAAAATTGTAATAGTTATCCAATAAAAACATTATTGGAATATTGGATAAGCTATTCGTTAATATCAAACTCTTCAATTTCACCATTGTCCTGAACGATTTTTGCAATTGACTCTTCTGCTTTTGATAATTTGTCTTCACAAATCTTAACCAGTTGCATTGCATTTCCAAATTCGTCAATTGCATCATCCAATGGCACATCGCCGTTTTCTAATTTCTTCACGATTTCTTCCAATTTTTCCAAACTTTCTTCAAAACTTAAATTTTCCATTTATATCACCCTTGTATTTACGATTCCATCATCAAATTCAACATCAAGTTGATCTCCTATCTTCACATCTTTTGATGAAGATACTACTTTTCCTTCCACTTTTGTTAATGTATAACCTCTTTTCAATGTCAAAAGAGGATTTAAGACATTTAATTTGTCAACATTCCTTAAATATGGCTCTCTTTTCATTCTGATTATTTCACTTGGATTTTTCAGGATATTTTTGTTTTCCAATCCTAACAATTTGTTTCTGTTTTCAGTAATGATGCCTTTGGATGTAAGCTCCAATTTGGTAACCAGATTGTCCAGATGCATTCCCTTAATCTCATAGATTGATTCGGGATTTTTCAGAATCTGCTTTTGGGAAATGTTTTCTAATTTGGTTCTATTCTGCTTAACCATGTCGTTAATGTTATTGTTCAATCTTACAGACAATTGAGATATTTTGTATTCGACTTCACCGGCATCCGGGACGGCCATCATTCCAGCTCCTGTGGGTGTCGGGGCTCTCGCGTCAGCTACAAAATCAGATATTGTAAAGTCGACTTCATGGCCTACTGCACTGATGACTGGAATTTCACACTCATAGATTGCCCTTGCAACAATCTCCTCATTGAATGGCCACAAATCCTCTATGCTTCCTCCTCCACGACCGATAATCAATGTATCGATGTCAAACTGTTGGGCATATTTGATTTTTCTTACAATCTGTGGGGCTGCTTGATTTCCCTGAACCAGTGTTGAAAAGACAAGGATTTCACAGTAGGGATATCTTTTCTCAATTGTCGTTATGATATCCCTTATTGCAGCTCCTGTCTGTGCGGTAATGACTCCAATCTTTCTGGGATATTTTGGTATTTCCTTTTTGTGGGCATCGTCAAATAATCCTTCCTTATCAAGTTTTTTCTTAAGCTGTTCAAAAGCGACATGCAGTGCTCCAATTCCGTCTTCAGTAATCCTTGAAGCATATAACTGGTATTTTCCATCTCTTTCATAGACTTCAATTTTACCTTTGACAATCACTTTCATCCCATTTTCTGGTTTGAATTTAAGGCCGGCTTTCCTGCCTTTAAACATTACTGCAGGAATTTGTGATTTTTCATCCTTTAAGGTAAAATAGCTGTGTCCGCTGGGATATGTCTTATAATTGGATATTTCGCCTTTGATATAGATGCTTTTTAGATTTGCATCTCCCTTCAGCATTCTGTTGATGTAGGCATTTACTTGAGATACCGTCAAGTATTCTTCTTCCATATATTCACCTTTTAAATGATGTTGTTATTATATTGTTTATAATAAATACAATTTTTTATTTCTAGGTTATTATTGTTGTCCATTCGTCATTCGGAAGTCATTTTGCCGACAAATTAAATGGTATTCAATATTTTTATATATTAAATTGAATATACTTCAAAATAAGAATTAATTTAAAGAAAAAACTGAACATTAATGGAGTTTTTATAATGGCTGCATTTGAAAGAATTAAGTCAGGAATTGATGAGTTAGATGAAACATTAGATAATATTCGTTTAGGCGATAATGTAGTATGGCAGGTTTCAAATTTAAAAGAATTTTCTTATTTTGTAAATCCTTATGTAAAACAAGCATTAGAAGACAAAAGAAATTTAATTTACATAAATTTCGGACAACACGAACCATTAATCGACATGACTGATGAGGATTTTGAAAGATTGGAAGCAGAAAGAAACAATCAGGATACTGAATTTGCAATGATTGAAAAAGATGGGATTAAAATTTATAAAGTCGATCCAATGGAACAATTTGAGTCATTTACACTTGAAGTTCACAACATCATTACAAAAGAAGGATTTGACGCATTTTATGTCTTTGATTGCCTTTCAGACTTGCAGGCGGCATGGGCAACAGATTTGATGATGGGTAATTTTTTCAGGGTCACATGTCCTTATCTATTCATCCTTGATACAGTAGCATTTTTCCCGGTTATCCGTGGAAAGCATTCATTCGAGTCAATTGCAAAAATAAGGGAAACAACACAGTTGTTTCTGGACGTATACTCCAATAAAAATGATGTTTATGTTCATCCTCTAAAAGTTTGGAATAGATATTCTCAGACAATGTTTTTGGGACATAAGTATAATCCCGAAACCGGAGAGGTTACAACTTTGACGGATGGTATGGAAGTTTCCAAGTTTTACCAGGTAATTAATTCCGCATCAGCATTTAACAATGAGCAAAACACTGACAGTTGGGAGAGATTCTTTACAGCTACTGAACTTCTACACCAAAATGGAGTTGATGTATCGGATAAATGTGATTTGATGTGTTCCATGATGATGGCAAAAGACGACAAGGTCATAGAAAAGATTAAACAATACTTTGACTATGAAGACTACATTAGCATCTACAATCGTTTGGTTGGAAGCGGAATGATTGGTGGTAAGGCATGTGGTATGCTTTTGGCTCGTAAAATAATAGAAAAGGACCGTCCGGACTTATATGAAAACTTTGAACCTGATGATTCGTTTTACATTGGTTCCGATTTGTTTTATACTTACATTGTTTATAATGATTTGTGGAATATTCGCGTAAAACAGAGAACTAAAGAAGGTTACTATGAGGCAGGTAAGGAACTTGAAGAAGGACTTAAAAATGGTGTTTTTCCTGATAGCATTAAAAATGAATTTAGAAGGGTTTTAGATTACTTCGGTCAAAGCCCAATCATTGTCCGCTCAAGCAGTCTTTTGGAGGATGGATTCGGGAATGCATTTGCTGGAAAATATGAATCCGTATTCTGTGTCAACAGGGGTTCTCTTGAAGATAGATTGGAAGCCTTTGAAGAAGCTGTTAAAACAGTTTATGCAAGTACAATGAACATTTCAGCTCTAGAATATAGGTCATTAAATGATTTGGATGATTGTGATGAGCAAATGGGCCTTCTAGTTCAAAGGGTTTCCGGTTCTTATTATGAAGATTACTTCTTCCCAACAATTGCTGGAGTTGGATTTTCCTACTCTCCATATTCACCGCAACCGGATATGGGGCACAATGGCGGGATGCTTAGGCTTGTAATGGGTTTAGGTACCAAAGCGGTGGACAGGACACAAAATGATTATCCGAGAATCATTAACCTGGACAGGCCTCATGCAATTGATCATCCGGATGTTGCGGAGCGCCATAAATACTCACAGCATTCCCTTGATGTCTTGGATTTAAAAGAAATTTCTCTACATGAAATTCCGGTTGAAGAAGGTCTTGAAGTTCTTCCAAGGTATGCTAAACGGCCAGTAATTGAGCATGATACCGAAGCCGAGAGGAGATTCAGGGAAAGGGGAAGAAGAAGAGAAATCGTATTTGTAAATTGTAATGGAATTGTTAATAATGATAAATTTATTAATATGATGAAAGGGTTGCTTAAAACTCTTGAAAACGCTTATGACTATCCAGTTGATGTTGAATATACTGTAAATATTGGTCCGGATAATTCATTTGTAGTCAATCTTTTACAATGCAGGCCTTTACAGATATCAACAACTAAGGAAGTAATTGAGATTCCAAAAGACGTTGGTGAAACTTATTTCCATATCAAAAATGCATCAATGGGAAGATCAAGAAAAGAAAATATCGATACTCTTGTATATGTTGATTCTCATAAGTATTATGAATATCCCTACGCTAAAAAAAGTTTAATTGCAAGAATAATAGGCGAAATAAATGCTTATTGTAAGGAAAATGAAAAAACTTCCATGCTTATTGTCCCTGGAAGAATAGGAACATCTTCTCCAGAACTCGGAATTCCTGTTGTATTTGCAGAAATTAGTCAATTTAGAGCTATTTTGGAAGAGTCTTACAGTAAAGTAGGTTATGTTCCGGAACTGTCCTTTGGAAGCCACATGTTCCAGGATTTGGTTGAAGCGGACATTTATTATGGGGCTATTTTTGAAAATGATAAAAGATTGGAGTTTAATAAAGATTTAATTAAAGATTTGCCAAATAAATTGCATGAAATTAATTCTGAATTAGATGATGATGTTTATGATATGATTCATGTTGTTGATTTTGGAGATAAAAAACTTGAATTTTATCATGACATGGTTGGCGATGAAAGTAAATGTATATTAGATTGAAATGACTAATATGATATTAAAATATATTGGGTGATATAAATGAGAATTAAAGATGAATTGATTGGCAAAGAAGTTCTCGATGCAGATATTCAAATCGTTGGTAAAATTCACGATGTAATATTTGATAAGGAAACTTTTGAACTCACTGATATAGTCATTAAAAAAACTGGATTTTCAGAACAAATTAAAGCCAGTGAAAATGTAATCCCTATGGAGCTTGTAAAAGTGATTGGGGACAAAGTTTTACTTAAAAGTGATGATGATATTTAATTGATTAGTATGGTTTCAAAAGAATATTTAATTGATTTGTTAAAGGAAAATGAAGTATTCCTTGAAGGAGACTTCACCTTATCATCTGGTAAAAAAAGTAATTATTATATCAACATGAAAAAAGCCATTACCGAGCCTGAAATATTGTCCACAATTTCTAAATTAATCACTGATAAAATTAAAGAGGATGAAATTGATAAAGTTGCAGGCCCGGCTTTAGGTGCAGTTCCAATAGCTACTGCTGTTTCTCTTGAATCAAAACTTCCATTATTAATGATTCGTAAAGAGAAGAAGGGTTATGGTACTTCTAAACTCATTGAAGGCGAACTTTTAGAAGGCGATGATGTCATTGTTGTTGAGGACGTATCAACTACTGGTGGATCACTTTTAAAAGCCATTAAAGCTATTCAAGATAATGGAGGTAATGTAAAAAGAGCCTTTGTTGTTGTAGATAGGCAAGAAGGAGCTGTTGAAGAGTTTGAAAAAGAAGGTATAACTTTAGAACCTTTGATAAGTGTTGATGAATTTTTTTAATTAAAAAATGAAAAATAATGATGAAAAATTAATTTCATCATTTAAAAATTTATTTTTTCACATGATGAACAAAATGCGGTAATTCTTCAATGATAATGCTAAATGCGGTTTTAACAGCATTTGGTGAACCTGGCATTGAAAATATAACTGTTTTTTTATATATTCCTGCGGTGGCTCTAGATAGTAATGCTGCAGATCCTATTTCTTCATAGGATTTGGCTCTGAATATTTCGCCAAAACCGTCTAATTTTTTATCGAAAAGTTCTTCAACTGTTTCAACAGTAATGTCTCTGGTATCTAAACCGGTTCCGCCTGTTGATAAAATAACATCTATGTTTTCAGATACCATTTCTTCGATGGCATCAAGAAGGTCATCTTTTTCATCAGGTATTAGTTTTCTTGATTTTAATGTATATCGAGCTTCGATTTCTTCAGCCATATATTGGCCTGATAAATCCGCTTTTTTTGATTTTCTACTGTCACTGAGGGTAATTATTCCACATGATATGTCTTTAGATGATTCTTTTTGATGTTCTTCAGCTGTTTGACTTTTCATTCTTTATCACTTTTTAGAATTATTTAGGTGGTTTTTAATTTGTTCATATTCATTTAAATTATTTATCAATTTTTTGGAAGGGAAGTAAAGACTTCCATAATTACTCCCATCACTTTCAACAAGGTCTAATTTTAAAATCAGCTTCATATGATACTTTACAGTATTGTAATCTAATTTCAAAATTTCAGACAACTGATTCATGTTGTATGGGTGTGTCAAAATTTGATCAATAATTCTTATTGTTGTTTTTCCACCTTTTCTTCCTAATAGCAATCTTGTCAATTCATCATTCCTATATTTAATTTCTATAAACTTCATAATTATCGGTTACTATTTTTATAAAAGTTGAATATGTTAATGGCCCATTTTCGGGCATTATCTGATTCCCCAATTAATATCTGAGAGTCATCATAGTGTCCATCTTTGAAAAATAATGTCAGTGACATAAAGTCAGGTGAACATGTCAAAAATAATTTTAAGTTCTTTTGAATGCAAATTATTTTAACTTTTTTATTTTTCAGCAATGATTTTTCGAAGGACTTATTTGACTTTATAGAATTCAATATGTCCTCGCTGATGATTAATTCCAAGTATCTTAGTTTATTTTTATTTAAAAGCTCAGTAATATGTTTGAAATGATTTTCTGAGTATATTGGCATGATTATCATTAGTTCTTCTGATTCTGAAATTAATTTAATGTATTTGTTGAATGCATTTGATAAGTCGCTTGTAGTTGATTTTATGTATGTGACGTCTTTTAGAAGATGCATGTTTTTCAGTGAATCTTCTGGGATATCTTCAAGGTTATGGTTATTCCAAAAAGTGGAGTTGTTATTTAAAGAAGTCCAGTTTTCGATTAGTTTAACCATGTTTGTCGCTAATATGAATCCGTTTGATGTTAATTGGTATTGTTTTTGAACTTTTCTTACTAGATTTATAGCTTCTAACTCTTTGAGTCCATGCAATATTGTTGCTGATGGCTTTTCTAGTTTAATTCTTAATTCTTCTAGATTTTTTGAGCTTTCATACATTGTTAGAATTAATTTAGTGCGCATAGTTGATGTGAGAATGTATTTTATATTTTTAAACTCTTTGTTGAGTTCCTTTTTAGTCTGTAAGTTTGTCATTTCAATCAAACCTCTTGTTTTATGGTTTCAAATAAGTTTTCTGCCCAAAATTGTGATTTTTCACTTTCGGATATTAAAAGTCTGTTCTGATCGAAGCTACCATCACTTTTGAATAATCCTAAGCTCATTGTATTGTCACATAAGGTCAAATACAATTTTAAATCATTCTTTGTGGTATAGACTTTTAATTTCCCATTTTTTGCAGCTTCTTTTCTCACGCCATCATTAATTCTAAATACTATTTCGCGAAACATGTCCCTTGGGATAATAAGTTCAACGTTTCCTTGTTTTTTCAATATATTCTCAATTAATTGAGGATATTCTGGGTGAAGATATGGAAATATCGCTTTAATATTTTTAGATTTAATAATGTTCTCCTTAGTGGTGTTATGGGTTTTATATATGTCAAGAGGTGTTGTTTCCACTAGTGTAGAGTCTTTTAAATCAATAATATTTTGCACGGAATCAGTACTTAATTGATTGATGTTATGGCTATCCCAAAAATCATTTAAATCAGTGATTAAATCTATACTCACTTTGAAATCCATCAAATTTTTATAATAGATTTCGCTCAATGGATTTAAATGAAATTTATTTTTCTTTTTAGTTATGTGGTTGTGTTCTTCAAGTTTTGCTAGATTGCTTGATATGGAGCTATATGTGATATTTGTAGTTTTTACGAGTTCTTGGATAGATTGGGGTTTCTTTTGCAATTCACTTAGAATTTTTAATCGGATTTCTGATTTTGCAAGGAATGTTATGTCATTATTCAGTGTGTAATGATCAATCATCAATTTTGCCTCCTTTTTGTTAATTCATGAAAAAATTCTTTGAAGATGTTTTCATGAAGCGATTTGCAATAATTGGTTTAAAAATTAAATGTTAAATATATTTTTCAATATTCCATCCAATTTTCATCCAATTTATTCCCAATTTTCATCCAATTTCAACTTTCTGAAATATTTTTGTTCATGTTAAGATATTCACGGTTATGTCCGCACAATTTAAGTACATAATTAACATATCTTACATATACCTTTTTGTAATTACTAACTTTTATAAATTTTTAAAAAAATACTATATTCATGGAAATTTTTTATGTGTTGGATGCATCTGCATTCATCAATGGTTTTCAATTGGAAACAAAAAACAACTTTACAGTTCCTGAAATAACTTTAGAAATTAAGGATTTTGAGTCACGCTTAAAGTTTGATACTGCAATTGAGGAAAATAGGTTAATTATTCTGGATGTTGCCCAAGAATATATTGACGCAGTTGAAGAAATCATTTCTGAGTCAGGTGATGTTTTAAGGTTATCGATTCCTGATAAAAAATTAATCTCGCTGGCGTACATGTTTCACAAGCAGGAAAAGGATGTTAAGGTGATTAGTGATGACTATACAATTCAAAATACTTTAAGGATAATGGAAATTCCATACTCAGGCATCATAACTGAGGGCATTAAAGGTGTTTATAATTGGAAAAAAGTTTGTGAAGGATGCAAAAAGGAGTATGATGATGATTATCCATTTGATGACTGTGAGATTTGCGGTTCTAAAATATTTAAAAAAAGAATTAGGGTGGACAAATGAGAATCGGTGTAGTCGTTCATGGTCCAAATATAATCGATTCGGGGTATGCACTAAAATTGATAAACTTGCTTTCCCAGTATGGTGAAGTTTCAGCCAGACTTGGCGGAACAATGGGTAGAACTGCCGTTATTGATGCAAGTTTGGAAAATATAATAGATATCAGAAAAAAACTGGTTCCAAGCGATTCTTTGAAAATGTTTCATGATGATGATGTTGATGTAATCTTTTTACTCAATTATGGAAAATCCAATGTTACAGGTCAGGTTTTCGGATATAAGGTTTATAATCATTATGTAGATAAAATTGAAGATAATGACATTTCAGTCATACAGATTGAAAGACCTGGTGAAGATGATGGAAGCATTATCTGTTGGAACAATGACTTGGACTTGGCAAAGGAGCTATCTCAAGAATTAAATCTTGACATTGTAAGTCCTGAGGATGTTTACAGCAATCATATCAAACAGGATAATGTTCCTGATAATCATACGCATAGAATTGTTCATGGAGTAAGTCCTGGTGAAAATATAATGGTCAATAGTGTGGTAATCGGTAAAACTGATTCGGATAAACTCACATTAATTGCAAAGGACAATCATATTGTTGACATAATTGGTGGAACTTTAAAAAGTCATGGTCTTGAAAAGTTAGGCGAAGTGAACTTGGAGACGGCCATTATTAAGACAGGACTTTTAAGGAAAGCTAAGGTCACTCCACGTGTTTTAGAAAAAACTGAGAATAATGATTTTAAGGTTGCTTTTCTTGATCATGCAGGAGAAGATGTTTATAAATTCAGGAAGTGTGATGTCGTCATAACAATTGGGGATGATACAACATTGATATCTTCTGACATTCTTTATAGATTTGATATACCTATAGTTGGAATTACTGATGGGGATTTGGACAAGGTTGTGGAAGATGGATTTAAGGCTCAAAATTCTATCATCTTTGAAGTCGAAAGCGGTTTTGATGATGTCTGCGGTCAAGCTATTAAAAAGAAATTGTTCATCGATAATCTGATTAATGATAATTTTTCAAATATCGCTCAAGTTGAAGAGAAGATTGTTGAAATAATAAAAGATATTAATTGCAAATACAAAATTAATTATATTAATTAAATTAGGAAGTGTAACCTTGGATTTTAAAAATCTTGTTAAGTCTATTCAAGAATTTAAAGGAGTATCACGTAAAAGCTCAATCGATAATGTAATTTCTCTTTTAAATGAAGCATACAATGTTTCGGGTGATGTTGTTATTGATATTGGTGATGATGCTTCAGCTATTGACATAGGAAACAATCAGGTAATGTTAATTGCTGCCGATGGGATTTGGGGAGACATAATGAATGTCAATCCTTACTGGGCAGGATACTGTTCCGTGCTTGTCAATGTAAATGATATTGCTGCAATGGGTGGAAAACCCCTTGCGATGGTAAACATAATGTCAATAAGCAATGATGGGATTTATGAAGATTTGTTAAACGGCATCAAGGATGGCTGCCTGAAATTTGGAGTTCCTATGGTTGGAGGGCACCTGCACCCTGACGGTGAGGTTGACTCTTTGGGTGTGGCAATCGTGGGCATTGCACAAAAGGATAAAATAATTACCAGTTTTGGTGCTGAAGCGGGTGACAAGGTAATTGTTGCAATTGACCTTGACGGCAAGCCTCACGAAATGTTTAGCTTAAACTGGGATACGACTTATGATAAGGATGCCCAACTTGTACAAGACCAGATTACTGCCGTTCAGCATTTGGCTGAAATGGATTACATTAAATCTGGAAAGGACATTTCAAATCCAGGTATTTTAGGAACTTTGGAAATGCTTTTAGAAACTTCCAAAAAAGGTGCAGTTGTCAATTTGGAGGATATTCCAAGAAATGAAAGTGTTGAATGGGTTGATTGGCTTAGATCATATCCTGGTTCAGGATTTGTTTTTACGGCTAATGAAGATTCTTGTGATTACATTAAAGAGTATCTTTCAAGATTTTCAATTGAAGCGGCAGTTGTAGGTGAAGTAAACGATTCCAATTCACTTTTACTGAATTACAAAGGCAAACAGGCAGAGGTATTTAATCAAGAGAAAAATCCAGTTTTCATTTTCAGATGATGCTTGCAATTCATTTGTAGTGCTAAATTCCATGGATGAGTATTATAGAGGTCATCTGGAAAAATCTCAAAAGATTGGATTTGGAGAAATAGGTTATAGGTGGTTTTATGAATATCAGCAAAATAGTATCAAATTCATTCAAATATCCTTTCAGAAACATTAAGAAATTGCCAATTCTTTTTGTTCTCTTTATTTTGGTTGCACTTATTCCGATTGGCATGGTATCTGACAATAGGTATGTCTTGGTTTTCGGAATAGTTGCATTTTTCTTATTTATTCTAATTGTGCCCCGTTATTTATTGTCTATTGTAAGTTTTGGATTGAATGAATCTTCCATGTTTCCCTCAATAAGTTTTGGAAAGAACATATATAATTCTATTAGGTTACTATTGCTAAGGATTGCATATATGATTGTGCCTACTGTGGTGTTCTTCATTGTTTGGGCCACATTGGGAGTGTCCGGCATTGAAATGTTATATGATCTAAAGGTACATGGCTTTTTACTGGCTATAATTATAGGTTTGCTGATTGTTCTGATTGTTTATGTCCTATTCGAAATTTTTTTGTTTTTCGCAAAGGCAAGACTGGCTTATTTAGATAGCTTATCTGAAGCTTTAAAAGTTCATGAAGTGATTAAGGATATTAAAAACATTGGTGTTGCCAATATCATTAAATGGTTGATAACAATGGCAATATTGATGGTTGTCATTTCATTTGTTTCATCATGGGTGATGGCGATTCCGTATGTTGGGTTTATAGTTTATCTTGGTATTGTCATTCCGATACTTGAAAGCATAGGCAATTACTCTTTAGGATTGTTATATTCAAACATTGCCGAAAAAGAGGATGAATTGGATAAGTTTGAAAGAGAATTGGATTATATTAAATACAAAAGAATTAATTAAAAAAGAAAATTAAGGATTACAATTTTTACAAGGCACATATCCTTGATTTATAGCATCATTTCTGCTTGAGAAGAACACCTTATTTTTTTCAGACATTTTATTCACGCTGCTGCAGCCTGAAACATGGAATTTTCCTGTGTTTGCATTACCGATATAGCTCCCGGAGCTTGATGAACTGTCACTGGAAGTGCTGCTGCTTGAAGTTGATGAGGAGCTATGGGTATCTGCAACATGTGTGTCGCTGTTTGCCCAGTCATATGGGTAGAATTCACTCGGAGGCATGTACATGATTTCGGCAAGGCCTTCTTTTAAAAGCATTTCGTTCACGTTTTTGCCGTCAACGATAACTACTGCCAATGTCCTGCCGTATTTGTCGCTGTGTTTTGAATCGTCAATGTCAAGTCCGACTTCTTTGTTCAGGCATAATTTTTGAACAAAGTTTTTGGATGCGATATATCCTTCAACGCCCCTTTCAGGAGTATTCACTCCGACAAAACGTACTTTTTTACCATTGTCCAGATAAATAGTATCTCCATCAACGACTTGGGTGCATACTGCCTTCTCTTCGACATGGCAATTTGTATCGGAATATTGGCTTAGAATGTCTGAAGCTGACATGTCCGAATATTTGGAGCTTGAAATGTTGTGGGAAAAGCCGGTTCCGGTGTAAGCACTGGCTATTGAAATCGCTCCAAGCGCAATTATCAAAATGATTAGTAAAGAAAAAACATGTTTTTTTGTAATGGTCATTATTTTTCCCTCCAATAATATAATTGTTATAATTCTGTGTTAATATAATTTTTGAAAATCAAATAAATAATTTTAATATATAATGATGCTATAAATATATAATATTAAAAATTCTTATTGGGAGATTGTATGTTAATTAAAATTAATGGAGAAGAGATGGATGTAGCAGATGCTTCAACAATCCAGGATGTGATTGATGAAACAAATGCTCCATATACTCCTGGTAGTATTGTTTGCTTGATTAAAGGTAAAAAAGAGCTTGAACAGAACATTAGTAAGTACAAGATTAAAACAAACAAGGGTTCCATAATTATCCAATTGGACGAATCCGAGGAAGCAAAACCTTTAGTTGATGTTTGGAAAAATCAATATGAGGATTTTGTTGACTTGAATATCAGATGGTCCACTCCAACTGAAGTGGCTATCGGCCCTATCGTAACAGATTTGGAACCTACTTCTGATGAATTCAAATATTATGAAGGGGATGTTGTTTTAAGTTTGTCTAGTTTTAGTAATGAGTCCACTCATTTGATAATGCTTAAGGAAAATACAACAAACGTTTACAGTGTGCCTCCTTATAACAAGGGTATTTTTGCTCGCGTCATAGGTGGTAAGAAAACTTTGGAAAGCCTGACTGATGATGATTTTGTAAAAGGCATCGAACCGATTGTTGTAAGAAGCACAACAACAGATAGTGCTTCGGTTTCCGATTTGACCACTGTTCTTGAAGAGGGAAATGAACTATACACATATATTTCTTTTGAGATTGATGAAGATTCACCGGTTTGTGTTGAACATTTGTTTTCTCTTGTTAAGGATGGTAGAATTAAAGTGTCTTATGATAGTGAGTCTTTCATAGGTTTTTATGATTTGGCAGGATTGGAAAAACCTAAAGAAGACACTACTCAAAGAACTAGGGGAACAATTACCGTTAGAAACAATGGTGTTGGTATCGGAAAACTTTTCATCTATCGTGAAAATAGGGTATTGACTCCAAATCATACTACTGTGGGTAAGATTGTAAAAGGCATGGAAATCATTGACATTGCAAAGGAAAATGATTTCATAACTGTCAAAGCCGAACAGCAAAGGTTAATGTTACTGAACAAAACCCAAAAGGAAGCTACAGAAATATTGTCTGCAGCAGGTGTTGAGCACATGATTGATGGATTGGTTGATGATGATGCAGTAATCGTCGAACAAGTTCCTAAACATACAATAGATATCCTAAGAGAAGGACAAGTAGTGACCAAGGCGGTTAATAAGGAAGACATGTGTGTAATTAAATTTGTAGAAAATGCTCCAAGATCTGTAAGATACTTTAAATTATTGTCCGGCCTTTTAGAAAATCCTGTAGGTAAAATAAAGGTTCACTTTGCAGTACCTGGAATGCACATTGTCATATTTGAAGGTGATAAGAAGGCTGCTAAAGGTTTGGTGCCTGAAAATAACCCTGTTGAAAAGGTTATAAGAGGTCAAATAGGTATTACAAACATGGCTTCAAAGAGTACCGGTTTGATTGGTATTCGATTTGAAGATAATGTTGAATTCGGACCTACTGCGGAAAGTTTCGAAGCAACCAATATAATTGGCGATATTGTTTCTGATTACGATAGTATTGAAAAATTAAAAGAAGGAGTTGAGGTATATGTCACAGAATCTAACCATGAGTCCTGATTTGGGTACTGAAGATTGGGATCCTGATGTGATTACTCGTATGATATTTATTGGGCCGGGAGCTCATGTAAGTGAACAGGAAATTGTTAATGAGTTTCACATGCTTGATTTGCCCCTTACAATTAAGAATACTTGTTACGGGTCTATGATTAGCGGTAAAAGTGAAGATGTTTACAAAGCTATTGAGGAAATAAGGAAACTCGATCCGGCACACATTTTCACAAAGGAAAGAGGATTTGCTCCAGGTGACCCTAGAAGATGCAGAGGTCATAGATTCGGTCCTAGAGAAGGTTTCCACCAAATGGAAAAAGAATATAGAATACTTGGTTTTGTTTCTGAAGCTTTGGAAAATCCTAAAGATGATGTTGAAATTGAAGAGAAAAAACCAATTAAAGTTGATGAATTCAAAAAAATTATGGATGAATGTTTAGAAAATAAGGAATAGGTGAAAATATGGTTAAAATAGCTATTTATCCTCCAAACTCATTAATCTTAGCAGATTTACTTGAAAGAAAAGGTCATACTCCTTTAGTTTTACAAAAACAAATTAGACAAAAAATCAAAGACCCCGAGATTGATTCTCCTCCGATGAACATTACCGAAGAGGACCCAATCAAAGGCCTTAAATATGCGGCTATTGAAGTTCCGTCAGGTGTTCGTGGAAGAATGGCAATTATCGGACCTCTTATAGATGAAGCGGAAGCAGCTATTGTAGTTGATGGGGCTCCATATGGCTTTGGTTGTATTGGATGTGCAAGAACAAATGAACTATCAATATTTTTACTCAGAAACAAGGGCATTCCTGTTTTGGAGCTTAATTATCCAACAAATCAAGATGAAACATATGTCATGGTAAATGAGATAAATGATTTTGTAGATTCACTTGACAAAACTGCTGAGGAGGAATAATAATATGGTTAAAATTGCTTTAGTTTCATGTGGAACAGAATATAGTGGAATTCAAAAGGAAATTGAAAAGGCAGCAAATAAATTTGGTGCAGAAATTGTTCTTCCTGAAATTGATTTGGATTACATTGATGAATCTTATGAGAAATTTGGATTTTCAGCTCAAAGTTCAAGTTTAAAACTGATGATTGCAAGAGCTATGGCTATTGTGGAAGGCAGGTCCAAACCGGATGCAGTATTTATTGCAACCTGCTTTAGATGTGCTGAAGCTGCATTAGTCAGAAATGAAGTAAGAAGATTTATACAAAACAATACTCGTATTCCAGTAGTTACCTATTCATTCACTGAAAGAACAAAAGCTGATGAGTTATTCATCCGTATGGAAGCATTGGCTACAACCGTAACTCGCAGAAGTATTCTTGCTCGTGAAAAACAAGAGGGACTTACTCTTGGACTTGACTCCGGTTCAACCACTACAAAAGCAGTGCTTATGGAAAACAACCAAGTTATCGGAACTGGTTGGACAGCCACTAAAGATATCATCGAATCCGCAAAGACCGCTGCTGCAGAAGCGTTTGCCAACACAGATTATGACTGGGATGATGTGGATGGTATTGGAACTACAGGTTATGGTAGATTCACCATGGGTCAGGAATTCGGTGCCGAACTTATTCAAGAAGAGTTGTCAGTTAATGCAAAAGGTGCAGTATATCTGGCTGATTGTCAAAAAGGTGAAGCTACAGTTTTAGATATTGGTGGTATGGACAACAAGGTAATCACTGTTAACAACGGTATTCCTGATAACTTTACTATGGGTGGTATCTGTGCAGGTGCATCAGGAAGATTTTTAGACATGACTTCACGCAGATTGGATGTTGACATTACTGAATTAGGTCCTCTAGCTGTTCAAGGTGATTGGAGAAAAGCAATGTTAAACTCATACTGTATTGTATTTGGTATCCAGGACCTTGTTACCACTTTAGCGGCAGGAGGTTCCAAAGCGGATGTAGCTGCAGCGGCATGTCACTCAGTATCCGAACAAGTTTATGAACAACAACTTCAGGAAATTGATATTCGTGAACCATTGATTCAGGTAGGTGGAACAAGTTTGATATCTGGACTTGTTGAAGCTGTAAGTGAGACTTTAGGTGGAATCGAAGTTATCGTACCTGAATACTCTCAACATATCGGTGCTGTGGGAGCTGCTCTTTTAGTATCTGGAATGGGACACAGACAAGATAATAAATAGAAAGGGTTGATTTGATGTTAGTTGAATGCTATGATGAGAGAGGTGCAGAAGTCTATGAAATCATCATTAAACAAATTTTCCAAGATTTGGTTCTTGGATCATCTGTGGATGATTTGAAAGCTTATGTTAATCCTGATGACCCCGTATTTGTTCTGGCCATTAAAATGAAAAAGACTTCAAATGCAATATTATTTGGTGATGTTGCTAATTTGACTTATGACAAAGCAAACGATGTTACTTCAATTTTCATTGAAAACGAAAATTATCTTCCTAACATCTTGAAGAGATTATGGAGGTCATTTTCAAGAGATGAGATTTATCAACCGAACAGATATCAACTGGAAATAAAAGGAGACCATACTGATTTGGAAACATTAATTGTCGATGACCCTCATTCTAATTTACAAAGACGTATTTATGATGCAGTTTTCAGAATATTGCCTGAAGGATTTAAAATCATCAAAGACATGTCTACTGAAGATATTGTCTGTGTTGTAGCTACTGATGAATTAATAAAGGATGCATGGATTGAAAAAGCTAATGAATTTATTGGCGAACTGAATAAAGGCATGTAGAAAAGTTTATATATTTGTTCGTATCAATACAAATTAACAGTTGTTATATGAAGGAGAAGTGATAAAATGGCTGAGCACAAAGGTTCAAGATTTGCACATATAACTAAAGCACATCCATGTTTTAATGAAAAAATGCATGATAAAGTAGGTAGAGCACATGTACCAGTTGCGCCAAAATGTAATATCTTTTGTAACTTCTGTACAAGGGATATTAACAATGAAGAGGATAGGCCTGGTGTAGCAAGCTGTGTTATGGATCCTGATGCTGCAATTAAACATATCAATGATGTTACTACAGATAGTCCTATAGCAGTTGTAGGCGTGGCTGGTCCGGGAGATTCCCTTGCTAATGAAGCGACATTTGAATTTTTTGAAAAATTGGCAAAAGAACAGCCTGACTTAATTAAATGTATGAGTACCAACGGTCTTCTACTTCCAAAATACGCAGATAAACTTGCAGAACTTGGAGTGAATTCCGTTACTGTAACAATTAATGCAATCGATCCGGATATTGCAGTTGATATTTATTCATTCATTAATTATGACGGAAAAATTTACAAAGGCTATGAAGCAGTTGAGATATTAATTAAAAACCAGTTGGATGGTGTTGAAAAGGCGGCGGCTAACGGTTTGGTTGTTAAGGTAAATTCTGTTTTGATTCCTGGATTGAATGATGAACATATCGTTGATATAGCTCGTGAAGTTAAAAAACGCGGAGCTTCCATGATGAATATTTTGCCGTTGATTCCGCTGGCTAAAATGAAGCATTATTCACGTCCTGACTGTTCCATGATGGAAAGTGTCAGGGAACAAGTTGAAGAAATCATTCCTGTATTCAGGGCATGCACCCAATGTAGGGCAGATGCTTATGGAATACCTGGTAAGAAAAGCGAAGACAGCCATTTGGGAATGACTCCACAAAGTCATTACTGAGGGTTATAAAAGTTATTTTAAACTTTTATATTCTTTCTCTTTTTTTTTAATATAATTCATTAACATTATATTCAATTAACTTAGCCACATTGTAATGGCTGGCTATTCCAATTTTATAGTTTTTGATATTGAACAGATTAAATTTCAAATTTTCATTGTTGTCTTTAAGCCTAATTGTGTCATCAATTACTATTTCAAAACTGTCTAGTTCTAAATTCATTCCAAGGCCAGTATATTTCATGTAGCTTTCTTTTAAAACCCAATATTTAAAGAATTCTTCTGATTTGTTTTTGGCATTCATGATATTTTCATATTCTCTGTTGTAGAAGTAATGCTTGGCTATGTTTAAATCAATTTCAGAGTCAATATATTCAACATCAACCCCAACTTCCATATCAGATATTGCACACAAAACGATTTTACCGGAATGGCTTAAATTAAAATGAATATTTTCATGATTGGATATGTATGCCTTGCCATATTTTTCAGTTTTAAAAGTAGGATTTGTGATGCTTTCATCAGATAACAGTTTTTTCAAAAGGAGATATGCTCCACAACTCAGTTTCTTATCTTTATCGAATCTATAGAAATCAATTTTTTCTTGGCGGTTTTTAGAAACCAGTTTGTAGGCTTTTTTTAAATCCAGATTCTCTATGTTGCAATAGGCTAATTTAATCATTTTATCTTTAGATTTAATAAGGTCATGTCATCATAATGTTCTGTATCTTCAGTGAATTATGGATGTCATTTAATAATGGAGTAATCGAATCAGCATCACTTTTAAACTCATTAAAGAAGTTTTAAAGTCGTTTTTCACCGTACCTTTTATCATTTTCATTGTCTGCATCAGTGATTCCATCGGTATATAATGCCAAGTATTCTGTTAATGTTATTTCTTCTACAGCATAATTAAAGTCTTCCATGATTCCTAAAACAATTCCGGAGTCAATATTTAAATATCTGAATTTTCCATTTTCCTTTATTAATGGGTGATTATGGCCTGCATTTGTAAAAGTTAGTTTTTTTAGTTTTGATTTCATCATTCCACTTTTTTACTTATCTTTAAGTGATTTTTGCCATTTATATAATGATAATCTAGTTCATCAGCAAGTTGTTTGGTTAAAAAAATGCCCAACCCTCCAATTTGCGCTTCTTCAATATTGTTTGGAATAGTTGGATTTTCTTCTAAAAGAGGATTAAATTCAATCCCATTGTCAATAAATTCAATAGTTAATGCGAAATCAGCATATTCCACATTAACGGTAATGAATTCCGTTTTTGAGTAAGTGACGATATTGACAAATATCTCTTCAACAATCAAATTAACTTGAATGTTTTTTTCGGGAAATTCCTTTAAAATAAACTCATTTAAAGTATATAATTCATTCAATTCAGGTTTTAACGTTATTGAGTTCATTCTATCTTTAAAATCTTATCAAAACCGGACATTCTAAATATTTCTTTAATTGCATCATCAACATTTCTGATAACAAAAGGAATATTTTCAGGTTTTAATTTCTTTTGTGTTGCAATCAATACTCTTAGACCTGCACTTGAAATATATTCCAAATCAGTAAAATCCATTATTAAAGAGTCGAAATTGCCTAATTCTTCATTAATCTCTTTATCTAATTCTTTTGATGTGATAGTGTCAATACGGCCTTCAACATATAATGTTAATTCTTTTTCTTCATAGTTTTTTGTAATGTTCATGATATCATCCATAAAATTTTATTTAATTCTATATTTAATTATAAGTTAAAATTAACTTTTAAATATTTTGATAAACAAAATTAGATATATAAATGTATTTTTGGTGAATTATGATGAATTTGTTTAAGTTATCTTCTGCTCAGAAAATGATATTATTTTCAGAGGTGAATGATCCTGAAAATGATTCCTTTTATCTTAACATTAGGAAAGATTATGATTTGAAGGATTTTGAGTATGTTAAATCAGCCGTTACAACTATTTGTCGATGTTATTTGAATTTGCAGATTAAGTATGATGAAAATGGTGATTTCAAACAGTATTATTCTGAAGGCAATGATGTTAATGTTGAAACATTTGGAGTGAATAGTGAAAACATTGATGATTTTATTATAGACTATTTAAATCAACCATTTGGTGATATTTTTGATTCTCCATTATACCGGTGGACTGTTTTAAAAACAGATTCATCAGCTATTCTTGTTGGTGTTGTTCATCATATTCTGCTTGATGGAACATCACTCTATTCACTGGTTCCCCAAGAAATTGAAAAATGCATGGATTGCATAAAAAACAATGAGGAATATTCACCTATAGATTATTCTTACAGTACCTATGTTGATGCTGAAATGGATTATTTGAATTCTGATGAGGCTAATGTTGATAAGGAATATTGGTTGGACACATTAAAGGATTATTCTCAGGATTGGTATTCTTTTGATGATTCGCAACTGAGTTATTTGGAAGTTCTTCTTGATGAAGCTCCCGACTTTGGTTATTCTCCTTTCGTTACTGCATTGGCACTGCATTTCTTATACTTCGCAAAATCTAAGAAAGACAATGAATCATTTAAAGATTTGATTTTCAATACCTCCGTTCATGGAAGATACTTTAATCAAGGCGAAGCACTGGGAATGTTTGTAAACACCATCCCTTTAAGATTAAAATATGATGAGGACTTAACTTTTGAGGAATTGCTCAAATATTCCAAATCTGTTTTAAAAAGCGGTTTGACTCATGCAAAATTACAATTCAGCGAATATACAACAGATTTAAGAAATTTGGGCATCGAACCAGATTGCATTAATATGTTTTCCATCGTTTCAAACTCCACAAATCATGGTTCAAAAGCTATAACAATTAAAAAGAATATTAAATTCCCTCTACATTTTAGAATAAACAGGAATTTCCCGGATAAAGGTGGATTGCAATCCATATTTATAGAATATGATAAGTCTTGTTTCAGTTTAAATGAAATTGAAACAATTGCAGATGGTCTTAAAGATTTGCTAAGGCAGTTGATTGATGATCCGTCTAGAAAATGTAAAGATTATGATGTGGATGTCACAGACTTCTTTAAAGCCGAAAATTACTATAACAACTTGATTAACTCATTTGCATATCCGACCACAATATCTCCGGATGTAAGCAATGCTCAAAGTAATTTTGAAACAATATATCAATCATTTAACCTGGAAAAGTTAAAGAAACTATCTGAAAGGTATGGCATTAGAAATCAAGAATTGCTTTTATCCATATTCTTATATAATTTAACTAAATTTTCGTTTTCTAAGGATATACTCGTAGCCTATAACTCCCAAGCTACAGGATATCATTTCAACACAGATTTATCAATCAAACAATATTTGGACAATTTTAAAAATGAATTTAAGGAGTTTAAAAATTATCCGTTGTCCAATAACAAAAAATTAAACTTTGAAAGTGAAATTTTATTTGATACTCAAAATACTGATTATGAAAATTATAAGTTCATATTCTCAGTTGAAAACAATTATTTAAATTTAACCTATGATTCTTCATATTACTCTCCTAAATTAATTGAAAGCTTTTTAACAGCTTTTAATGTATTAATAGATAAATTTGATGAATCTGATGATTTATTAAAAGATATATCAATTTTAGAAGATGTTGATTGTGATGAAGGCTTTGAAATTGCTCTTAAAAATGAGGGTGTCATCAATGCACTGTTTGAAAAGGCTGTTGAGCAAAATCCTGATAAGTGTATATTATATGCCGATGATGGAGAATACACTTATTCACAATTAAATAGTAAGGCCAATAAAATTGCAAATGCTTTGATTAAAAGAGGATTGAAATTAGAAGATAAGGTAATGTTTATAATGAAAAGAAACAGTGATTTAATAGCCACTGTTCTGGGAATTATAAAGGCCGGGGGAGCATTTATTCCTATAGATCCCAAATATCCTAAAAATAGGATTCAACAAATTTTAGACGATAGTGATTCGAAATTTGTAATTGTTAATGATGAATGGGATTTCGATATTGAGAATGCTATTGATGTTGCTGAACTGCTTGAAGAAAATGATGATGCAAACCCTAATGTAAGCATAACTCCGGATAATTTATGCTTCTTAATTTACACTTCAGGATCAACAGGTAAACCTAAGGGTGTAATGATAACCCATAGAGGAATTTCAAATTATATTGCATATGATGAGAAGAATGTCCCGATTTATGAGTTAAATAATAAGTGTGATAAGTTTGTTTCAATATCTACCGTTTCATTCATTGTATTTTTAAGGGAAATCTTCGGAACAATAATGAATGGACTTCCAGTTGTCTTTGCTAATGATGAGCAGTCAATTGATCCATTTAAATTATCCGAATTATTTATAAAAACAGGTGCTGATGGTTTTGGTTCTACACCTACAAGATTGCTTGAATATTTAAGATTGACAGAAATTCAAGACATTCTTAAAAAATGTAATGTTCTTATAGTTGGTGGGGAAGCATTCCCTCCAATATTATATGATAAATTATCACAATTCACCAATGCTGATATCTATAACTCTTACGGTCCAACTGAAGTTACAATAGCTTCACATTATAAATTAATTGACAGTAATGTTATCTCTGCAGGTTGGCCGATGCTTAATGTAGTTGATAAGATAATGGATATTGATGGAAACGAATTGCCTCCATATGTTCCTGGTGAAATATATGTTGGTGGGGCAGGAATTGCCCGAGGTTATTTGAATAATCCAGAACAAACGGAAAAAGTGTTTTTAACATTAAACAATATTCCTTATTATAATACTGGAGACTTGGGTAAAAAAGATGAATACGGTGAGTTATATACCTTGGGTAGAAATGATACGCAAATCAAGCTTCGAGGTTTGAGAATTGAACTTTCAGAAATTGAAGGTGCAATTGCGAATTATGAAGACGTGATGCTGACCAAAGTTGTAGTAAAAACCATTAATTCCATCGAGCATTTATGTGCATATTTCACTGCGGCTAGTGAAATAAATCATGATGACTTGAATGAATACTTGGAAGGTAATCTGCCGGACTATATGGTTCCATCATATTATACTCAATTAGAAGAATTCCCAAAAACTCCAAATGGCAAAACAGACTTTAAAAATTTACCTGATCCAAAAATTGATGCTGAAGAATTGATAAGTCCTAAAAGTGATGTCGAAAAAGGAATTTATGAGATTGTCTGTGAAATTTTAGGGATTAGCGACTTTGGAATAAATACTGATTTATTCAAGATAGGTTTAACTTCACTGTCAGTTATCAAACTTTCTTCCGCATTATTTAAGGAATTCGGTGCCGAATTAAGTATTATAGAACTCATTAACTCGAAAAACATTAGGAATATTTCAATGCTTATTGAGGCACAAAATACAAGTAAAAATATTTCTATGGAGGATAATTACGAATTGACTCCTAATCAATTGGGTGTTTACTTTGATTGTATAAAAAATCCTGAAAAAATAGGATATAACCTTCCAAAGAAAATAGTTTTGGATAAAAGCATTGATTCAAATAAATTAAGAGAATCCATTTTAAAAGCCATTGATCTTCATCCTTATTTGAAAAATAGAATTGTAATTGATGAGGGTAAGGTTTTCAACCAGCAGTCCTTTGAAATTGCAGTTGACAATATTGAAATTGAAGAAATTGATGAGTTGACTCCAGAAATTTTAAATAATTTCATTAAACCATTTGATATTGTTGATAATCAATTATTCAGGTTTAAAATTTATGAAACTGCTTCAAATGTTGTTTTATTGGCAGATTTCCATCATTTAATTGTTGATGGTACTTCATTGAATATATTATTCAATGATATATCTGCAATTTATGATGGTGACGAAGAGAGGTTAGTTGAAGTTGAAGCTGATGCCTATGAATTCATTTCAAATGAGAATAACTTCCAGCTATCAGATTTGAGCAGCGAAAGTGAAGCATTCTTTGATGATATGATGAGTGATTTCGATGAAGGCACAATATTGACTACTGATTTGACCGGTGATGATGAAAATGCCAATTTGGCCAATATAAGAATAGGCTTGGATAAAGGATTATTGGAATCTTTTTGCAGTGATAAGAAAATCAGTCCAAACATATTGTTCATGTCTGCAACAGCACTGGCACTTACAAAATATGTTTCTAATAAGAATATTTTGATATCTACAATTTTCAATGGTAGGGATAATTATAAATACCAAAATACTATTGGTATGCTTGTAAAAACATTGCCTATTGCCTTTAAAACTGATAGGGATATGAATATTGAAGACTACTTTGCATTTGTTGCAAATTCATGGTTAAATGTATTGAATAATTCTTCGTTTAATTATGTTGAAATTGCAAATAGGTATAATCTATATCCGGACTTCTTATATGCATTCCATGGAAAAATAATAGAGGATATCAATATCGGTGGAAAAACCTATCCTCGTGAATCAATGGATTATGATTCCCTGAGGTTCAAGTTTGCTTTGAATGTTGTTGAAGTAAATGATGAATTTGTTATTTCAATGGATTATAATGATGCGATTTATTCTAAAGATTATATTTGTACTTTTGGAGAGTCAATAAAAAATATAATCAATCAATTCATAGATGAAAAAGAGCAATTAACTGCACTGAAACTTAAAGACATTGCTATCATCCCTGAAGGCGATAATGTGGAATTCAGTGAAGTTGAAACTAAGTTGCTTTATGAGTTATTTGAGAAAAATGTTGATGAGAATCGTGATAAGGTTGCATTGATTAGTTCCGATGGGCAATTGACTTATGATGAGTTGAATAGGAAGGCTAATCGTGTTGCTCATGCTCTTATTAATCGGGGTGTTAGGAGTGGAAGTAAAATTTTGCATATGCTTCCTAGAACAAGTGATTTGATTGTTGCTATGTGGGGTATTATCAAGGCTGGTTGTGCTTTTGTTCCTTTGGCTAATGATTATCCTGAAGAGCGTGTGAATTATATTTTTGAAAATAGTGATGCGGATTATGTTATTTCTGATTTCGACTTTGAAAATGCGGTGGATGTTTCTACATTGCTTGGTGAATCAGATGATGAGTCAAATCCTAAGGTTGATGTCTCTCCGGATGATTTGGCTTATATGATTTATACTTCTGGTTCTACAGGAAATCCTAAAGGAGTAATGATTACAAACGAAAACATCACTAATCTTTTTGCAAATACTGATGAAAATTATGTTCATAATGTTTATCAGACTGTGGAAAGCATGTTATCCATTACAACTGTGTCATTCGACGCATCCATGATTGAGGTATTGGGTTGTTTTGTCAATGGCCGGACATTGATATTTGCAGACGATAATCAAACTAAAGACATATTTGAATTGGTTGATTTGATTGAAAGGACAAAACCTGATTATATGGGTTTTACTCCATCCAGATTGCTCCAATATCTGGAATTTGATGGATTTAAAGAAGCATTAAGTTCATTTAAGGCCATCAAAGTCGGCGGAGAAAAATTCCCTAAAGAATTGCTCGAATTATTGTCAGAGTATGACCTTGATGTTTACAATTCATATGGTCCTACAGAAACCACAGTTCAATCAAATTTAAAACATATGAGCTTTGATGAAGAAATCAATGTTGGAAAATCATTATTCAACTATATTACTGAAGTAAGAGACATTGACGATAAATTATTGCCTGACGGCGTAATGGGAGAATTATATATTGGAGGGCAAGGAGTAACAAAAGGTTATTATAAAAACCAAGAAAAAACGGATGAAGTTTATCTGTCAATTAATGGAATTAACTACTATAAAAGTGGAGATTATGCAATAAAAAGAAATGATGAGATTTATGTTCAAGGCAGGATGGATAATCAGATTAAGTTAAGAGGTTTGAGAATAGAACCCGAAGAAATTTCCTCTGTAATTTCAACATTTGATGGAATAACAAATGTCGTCGTTGTGATTAAGAAAATCAATAATGTGGATCATTTGTGTGCATATTATAGCGGAAGTGAGGAAATTGCAATTGATGATTTAAAAGAATATATTTCTTCCAGATTAACTGATTATATGGTTCCAACAGTATTCATGCAATTGGAAAAACTCCCACAAACTCCAAATGGCAAGACAGATATTAAGAGTTTACCTGAACCTGAACTAACTACAGAATATGTGGCTCCTGAAAATGACGTTGAAGCGTTTTTCGCAAATTGCTTCCAAGAAGTGCTGGGAATCGATAAAGTTGGAGTAACCGATAATTTCTTTGAAATTGGAGGTAACTCATTACTTGTTACAAAAATTACAATTGAAGCGATTAACAATGAATACGATGTAAACTATGCGGATGTATTTGACAATCCAACACCTAGATTGTTAGCTGATTGCGTCTTATCCGATAAAAAATCCGCAACAAGTTATGAAGATGACTATGATTACACATTAATCGATAATTTGTTAAAGAAAAATAATACTAAATCATTCATTGAAGGTAAATGCGATGAAAGTTTGGGAAATGTGCTACTCACTGGTGCCACTGGATTTTTAGGTATTCATGTATTGCGTGAGGTACTTGAAAACGAAAAAGGTGATGTTTACTGTTTTGTTAGATCCAAAGGCAAGTTAACTGCTGAAAAAAGATTGAAATCCTTGCTATTTTATTACTTTGCAAAAGATTTCTCAGAGTTTGATGATAGAATGCATGTTGTTGATGGGGATATAACCTCATTAGATGACTTTAAAAAACTACTCCCCTATGATATTAACACCATTATAAATTGTGCGGCTAATGTAAAACACTTTTCAGCAGGCACTGATATTGAAGATATTAATCTGGGTGGTGTGATAAACGGATTGGAATTTGCAAAGCTTATTGATGCAAAGTATGTTCAAATTTCAACAGTAAGTGTTGCAGGGGAAAGTGTGAATAATTATCCTCCAACGGACAGAATATTCTCAGAACAAGACCTGTTCATTGGTCAAAGAGTTGATAATCAGTATTTAGGTAGTAAATTTTTAGCAGAGCGCCAAGTATTGGAAGCTGCCGCTGAAGATGGTTTGGATGTAAAAATTATGAGAGTTGGAAATCTAATGGCTAGGAATTCGGATAGTGAATTCCAAATCAATTTTGAATCAAATGGTTTTATAAATAGGATTAAATCATTTATCACTATCGGTAAGTTCCCGGTTTCAATGTTGAATAATAATGTTGAATTTAGTCCAATCGACTACACTGCCAAATCTATTGTAAACTTATCAAAATCACCAAAAGAATGCGTAGTGTTCCATCCTTGCAACAATCACAAAATATCATTTGCAGATGTAATTGATATTCTTAAAAATTTAGGATTCGATCTTGATGTTGTTAGTGAAGACGAATTTGAAGCCGCATTGGCTGAAGTGATGAAAGATGAAGAAAAACAAGCTGGACTTGAGGGTTTCATTACATCTATCGGTTCTGGACAAGTTAAAAAAGTTTGGGTTAAGGATACTAATGATTATACTATCCAAATGTCTTATCTAATGGGTGTTAAATGGCCATTAATATCCGATGAGTATGTTTACAACTTCATGAAGTTCATGAAGGACAGTGATTTCTTTTAAATGAGGTATTGTAATGTATAAAAGGAAGTATGATTTATTATCGAGTAAATTCAATGAATTTTTCTTGCCGACATTAATGACATCAATGGCGGGAAATATTTGCATATTCATTGATTCAATAATTGTTAGTTTCTTAATTGGGGCTGTAAATCTATCAGCAATTCAAGTAGCCAGTCCGTTAGTAACTTTTATAAATCTTATTTATTGGATGGTTGGTTTAGGTGGTTCTGTACTTTGTTCTATTGCAAAATCGGAGTTTAACGAAGAAAAAAGTAATTCACTTTTTTCGGTTTCCATTATGAGTTTGATTATTCTGGGAATCATTGTTCTAATTTTGGGATTGCTTACAAAGGGAACTCTCATTCCAATGTTGACTACAAGTAAAGAAATTATTCCCCTTGTTGATGAGTTTTTCACTGTTTTGCTATTCGGAATGCCTTTTTTATGTTATCTGATGAGTTTGTCATATTTTGTTCGTGCAGATGGCCTTCCTAATTTAGCATTTAGATCAATTTTGCTGTCAAACATTGTAAATATTATCATGGATTTTGTTTATATCAAAGTGTTTGGCTTTGGAATTGGTGGTGCCGCATTGGCTACTGCAACCGGTTATGCTGTAGGTTCAATTTATGTTAGCACATATTTCTTTAAATCAGAAAGAACATTAGAATTCTATAACTTAAGCAAAATAAAATTGCGCAATGCCTTAAATTATTTTAAGGAGATTGCAACCTCAGGTTTTTCATCAGCTTCCACACAATTATTCTTTACAGTACAATTATTAATATATAATGCAGTAATTGGTGTTGTATTGGGTCAATATGGTTTAACTGCATATAGCGTATGTAGGGGCTGTTCTTATATAATTTACATGTTTCTAATAGGGACTTCACAGACAATGTCGCCTATCGTATCGGTATATTATCAGGAAGAGGATTATTCCGGAGTCGACTATGTTGTGAAAAGAGCGCTTAAAATCGTATTGATTTCAAGTACTGCATTAGTATTGATATTTACATTGGTGCCTCAAACAGCACTAACACTGTACAGTGTTCCTAGTCAGGCTGCTCCGACTGTGGTTAATGCTTTAAGAATATTTATGGTTTCTTTTGTTGGTGTTGCAGTAACTTTCTTATTCACTTTCTACACTCAAGCCATTAAAAGAAACAAGTTATCTCTATCAACTTCAATCATTGAAGGATTCGTAGCTCCTGTCGGATTACTGTTTATTTTGACTCCAATAATGGGAGGTAATGGTATTTGGCTTTCATTTGTAGGTGCTGAAGTAATAACAATAATATTCATTTTCATTGCTACAAAACACATCTCTAAAGAGACAAATGGCGAATATGGAGGATTCTTCATAAATAAAAAAATCCCAACTGGCGATGTATTGGATTTAACTATTGGAGGCACTTTAAAAGAAACAGTTGGTGTAGCGCAACATATAGAGAAATATCTGAAAGAACTGGGAATAGATAATAATAAAGCAATGATTGTAAGTTTATCCGTTGAAGAAATGTTGGTGAATATCATTGACATAAATGAAAATCTCGATTCAATAGATGTTCTTGTTAAAATTCAAGAGGAACATATTCTAGTGGGCATTAAAGATCAGGGAATCGAATTCAATCCGGTAATTGAAAATGATGACCTTAAATTTGACAATATCACTGTTTTAAATAAAATTGCGGATAAAGTTGATTATTCAAGAGTATTGGGGTTAAACAGTACAGTAATTACAGTTAAAACTTAGATTTCCAATTGCCCATAATCAATTTTTGGTAATATGTCTGGTAAAAAATCATTTATTGCAAAAATCGAAGAAGCTATTCTAAGGTCTACTAAACTCAAGTTTATGGATTCAAAGGAAAATGTAGATGATTTCTTAAGCGACAAATTAGAGTCTCCAGATAAACCTCCAAAAAGCATTTTCAAAAGCATTGACATTGGTGGGACACAGGTTTTCACTTTCGGAGATAAGAATGCCAAAAATACTATTCTATACATACATGGCGGGGCTTATGTTCTTGAAATAAATTATCAGCATCTCTTATATTGCTTTTTGCTGTCAAGAAAACTTGGTGCCTATGTATTGGCACCTGTTTATCCGCTCGCCCCTAAACATAATGTGGATGAAACTTATGGGGTAATGACTGAATTATATAAGACACTAATCTCAAGAGATAACTTAACATTGATGGGCGACTCTGCGGGGGGTGGATTTGCATTGTCATTTTGCCAATATCTAAAGACGGTCAATTTACCCCAACCCCAAAAGATAATAACGTTTTCGCCATGGGTTGATGTTTCGATGAGCAACCCTCCCTATGATAGTGAAAACGATCCGATTTTAGGCGAAATTGGTCTTAAGGAAATAGGTAAATCTTGGGCAGGAGATTTAAACACTCAAGATTGGCGGGTAAGCCCATTATTTGGGGATAATACAAATTTGGCTGATACACTGATTTTTGCAGGAGAAGATGAGATATTCTATAATGACATTAAAGAATATGCTGAAAATCTTGAAAGGGATGGTGTTAATGTAAAGTTAATAACTGGTCCTGGGCTGTTTCATATTTATCCATTATTCCCGATTCCTGAAGCAAAAAGTGCATTCAAAGAAATAAAAAAAGAGATACTGGATTAATTATCTCATGTATAATATGTATTTTCCGAATCTAGGGATTCTATAGATAATCACGACTGCAATATAACTGAAGATTATTAATAATATCCAAAGAATTATAGCTTTTACAGGTTCTGAGTAAGGCAACTGCACAACTAATGGAAGCAATGGCAATCTAAACAAGTTATGAACTAAAAATACGGCAAAGGAATATTTGGATAAGAATGTAACAAGAGGATAAGCTCTAACTTCGCCCATTCTAGAGCATAATTCAAATAATCCAAATGATCCAGTTAGGATAAATGGGAATTCATACCATAAATCGAAATTATATCCTTTTATGAATGCATAATATTGGAATACGACACATATTGCAAAGGACACGATTGAGATTAATCCTAATGCAGCACTTGAAATGTTTTTAAATTGTCCTTTTTTAACTAAATATCCTAGAATTATGTAAATTCCATAGATTCCACCACTAAATCCGAGACAATATTGAATATTTACATTTTGAATGCCATGCATATCTAACACTAATGTGATGAACGGCAGAAGGAATGCTAAAAGTGAAAACACTACTGTAGCCTGCCAGATGGTTTTTGAGTCAAAGTGTTTTAGGGCACTTGCAACAAAAGGCATTGAAAGGTACATTCCGATAATCATTGGCATATACCACATATGGCTGAAGAACAGGTTTCCAGCTTCACTAAAATTAACTTGAACACTGTTAACAGTAATGAATTGCAAACTGATTGCATAAATCACAGCCCAGATTACTGTAACAATTATCAATCCTTTACAATTATTTCTCCAAAACTTACTGACACGCTCATCATCATAGCTTCTATCCAATAAAAGATAACCTGTAATCATTAAAAAGAATGGAACACCAATGCGGCCAATAAATAATGATGCAAAATTAAATATTCTTGAATATATGGTATAATTCAGTATTGCATCAGATGAGATGATAAAAATCCCGTCGGTTGCATGAATGTATAAAACAGTTAAGATAGCTATTGCACGTACAAGATCAATCCATTCAACTCTAGTTTTGCCCATTTATGATGCTCCGAAAATATTTTCTATATTTAATAATTGGTTTTTAATTAAAGATAAACATTTTGAAAAAAATTCTGTTTGGAGTATTGATTTAAAGCGATATTTTTTCAAATCATAGTAATATTAAATATAGATGAAAAAGATAATTAAATAGGTAGTATTAATTTTTAAGGAAAAGGATAATATGGTTGAAACTTATGTTTTTGGACATAAAAGTCCAGATAGTGACTCAATTACATCAAGTTTAGTAATGACTAACTTGGAAAATGAATTAGGTAACAGTGAAGCTAAAGCTTACAGATTAGGAAACATTAACAAAGAAACTGAATTTATATTAAACTATTTGGGCATTGAAGCTCCAGAACTTTTGGAAAGTGTTGAAGATGGAGCCAATGTTATTTTGGTAGACCACAACTCACCTGCAGAATCTGTTGATAATTTGGAAAATGCTAATATCCTAAAAGTTGTTGATCACCATAAATTAGCTTTAGAAACTTCATATCCATTATTTTTAAGATTTGAACCTGTTGGATGTACTGAAACAATATTATGCAAGCTATATGAAGAAAATTGTGTGGAAATTTCAAAAGAGATTGCAACTTTAATGGTATCTGCAATCATTTCAGACACATTGCTCTTAAAGTCACCGACAACTACTGAAGATGATAAAAAAGCCGTAGAAAAACTTGCAGGAATTGCTGAAATCGATGCCGAAGAATATGGTTTGGAAATGCTTAAGGCAGGAACTGATTTAAGCAGTTTTTCAATTGATGAAATATTATCTTTAGATGCAAAACAGATTAACTTTAAGGATGTAAAGTCAATTGTAAACCAAGTCAACACTGCGGATATCAGTGATGTCATGGCTATGAAGGATGACCTGGAAGCAGGCATGAATAAAATAATTGAAGAGGAAGACTTGGATTTGTTCATGCTTTTGATTACCGATATCGTAAACAGCAACTCTCAGGTAATTGCACTTGGTAAAAATGCAAGTCTAGTTGAAAAAGCATATGGTGTTAAATTAGAGGATAACACAGTGTTACTTGAGGGTGTTGTATCACGTAAAAAACAAGTAGTGCCTATTATGACTGAAAATGCATAATTATTTTTGGTATTACTAAATGATGCGGTTTTCTTACTAATTTTAAGTAAGATTTATAAATGATAATTTTATAAAATATTAGTAGATGTATTTTTAATACATCTCTAATCAATCCGTTTTGGATATTATTAGGCGGAGAGCATAATTAAACAATTGTCTATTAAATTGGACTTAGAAACTAACAATTAATTATGCTTTTCAACTTTTTTTATAATATTTTTTTAATTTTAAGGTGTTATTATGAAAACACTTGAATGGGAAGAGAATAAATTAAAACTTATTGACCAGACAAAGCTTCCTGATGAATTGTCTTATGTCTATTGTGCTAATTATCGGGATGTGATTGTAGCTATCCGTGATATGATTGTCCGTGGAGCTCCGGCAATTGGAGTTTCAGCAGCATTTGGAATGGCTCTTGCGGATATTGAGGGTGTTGACTTGGATAAGGCAGCAGAAGAAATTAAAGCTGCAAGACCAACAGCAGTTAATTTATTTTGGGCTGTTGATAGGGTGTTAGATAGTGATGACCCTCTTGAAGAAGCTTTAAAAATGTATGAAGAGGACATGGCAACAAATAGAGCCATCGGCAAATTTGGTGCTGAAGTAATTGATGAGGGAGATACAATTTTAACCCATTGTAATGCAGGAGCTCTCGCATGTGTTGATTATGGAACCGCTTTAGGTGTTATTAGGGCAGCACATGAACAAGGTAAAAATATCAATGTAATCTGTGATGAAACCCGTCCACGTGGACAGGGCGCTAGCTTGAGTGTATGGGAAATGCAACAGGAAAATATTCCTGTCAAATTGATTCCTGATGTCGCTTCCGGATTTTTAATGTCACAAGGTAAAATCGACAAGGTGGTAATCGGTGCAGATAGAATCGCTAAAGGTGGTGTTGTAAATAAGGTGGGTTCATTTATGGTTGCACTGGCTGCAAAGCATCATGATATTCCATTTTATGTAGCTGCTCCATATTCTACTTTTGACAATGAGATATCTATATTTGACACTGTTATTGAAGAGAGGGACGGTGATGAGGTAAGATATTATGGTGGAGCCAGAATCTGTCCTGAAGGAACAGAAGTCATAAACCCTGCTTTTGACATAACTCCAAAAGAGTTTATTACAGGAATTATCACAGAAAAAGGAATTATTGACCCTATTTAATCATTAATTCTTTATTTGCTTGTAACTCTGCCATCAATGGCTACATGCCATTCGCCAGGTGAAGTTGATTTTACTTTGCGGGTATTGATAATTTCCACTTCTTTGTTTTTTTTCGAACATGCTTTTCTCAATCGTTCAATCCCCTGTTCATATGAATCAGAGAATTCATAATAATTGATTGTTCCATCCTCTTCAATTAAATCAACTGCAAGGTCAAGGAAAGTATATGCAAGACCCGGCAAGTTCATAATAATCCTATCAAATTTTGTCTTAAAACTTGTGCTGACTTCAGTAATATCTCCTGCATATGTTTTGATGGTGCCTTTGAGTTTATTTAATTTTATATTCTCATTTAGGTATCTGATTGCTGATTCATTGATGTCAACGGCAGTTATGTCCACATTTTTATTTCGGGCGATTACAATCGGAAATGGTCCAATACCGCAGAACATGTCAAGTATTTTTTCACCATCCCTAACGCTTTCCATAACACGTTTTCGTTCAGTTGCAAGGCGAGGTGAGAAATACATTTCACGAACGTCAAGTTTCAGTCTGGCACCATGCTCTTTGTGGATGGTGACAGAATCGTCAATGCCGGATAAGAATTCCAAATCGCGTACTCGTGTTGTTCCTTTAATTGCACTTTTTTTCATGTATATTGATCTTCTTTTAGTGAATTCAAGTGCGGCATCCCCGATTATCTGTTTTTTATCTTCCAAATCATCGGGAATTTCTAAAATGACAATTTCGCCGATTGTGTCGAATGATGTCCTGAGAGTTTCGATTTCATCTTCAGTTAATTCATCTTTTAACAATTCGGCAAAGTTTTTGGGGTATTGTTTGATTGCGTCTAATTCTATGTCAACAATCTCATAACCATTAATGTCATTATTTATTGGAATATAACCGAATTCATCCTCGGCCTTTATTTTATATTCCATATTCATTTCACCAATATCCATTAATTTTATACGAGTATCATTTAATTGGTTTAATGGAACTTTTACACATTTCATAAAGTTTTTTATGTTTAAATTATTATATAATATATATGTTTTATTTAGTGGGTTTAGGATTATTTGATGAAAAGGACATTTCATTGAAAGGATTGGAATGTTTAAAAAATGTTGATAAGATTTATGCCGAATTTTTTACATCAAGATTATTTGGTTCAAGTTTTGAAGCTATTGAACAGTTGATTGGAAAGGAGATTGAAATACTCGTTAGAAACGAAGTTGAAGAGGAATCTAAGTTTATTGAAGAAGCTAAAAGTTTGGATGTTGCATTAATTACCGGTGGAGACCCATTAATTGCAACGACACATAGTGACTTCATTGTTCAATGTTCCAAAAAAGGAATAGATTATGAAATAATTCATGGATCTTCAATTTTATCTTCAGCACCTGCCATTTCCGGCCTTCAGGGATATAAATTCGGCAAAGTGACAACCATTCCATTTCCGGATTATAATTTTTATCCGAAATCCCCTTATGAAGCTATTGAAGAAAATTTAAAAATGGATTTGCATACTTTAGTTTTACTCGACATTCAGGCCCATAAGGACAGATATATGACTGTAAATCAGGGTTTGGAATATTTGATGAGCATCAAGAATGACCTGGGCCGTGAAGGATTGATAAGCGAAGACACTTTGGCCATGGGAATTGCACGTGTTGGATCCAGTGATGTTGTTGTAAAGGCAGGCCAAATTAAAGAACTGATTGATTATGATTTCGGAGGACCTCTCCATTGTATCATAATCCCTTCCAAACTTCATGTTGTTGAAGCGGAGTATTTGGTGGAGATAGCTGGAGCTAATCCGGAAATATTGAATGAAAATTAGTTAAAGGGGGGAGTGGAAGTAGTAGTGTTTTTTTCTACTTCCGGATTTTTTAATGCAACATATTCTAAACATTTGGAGATTATAAAATGGTTGACTGATGTTCACATTAGACATGAAAATTACTTCACATCGATTATTAGTTATATTTTTATATTATATAAATGTTTTTATTTTATTTTACACCTTTTTAACAATATTTTTATATGTTTGTTCAGTAATATTTTTTCATTAACTCTTTTAAAGTAATAAAAAATTATTTTTAATGTTTTTGTTTTAATTTTTTCGATAATTTTTGTACGATGCCATGGTTTGTTGTTTAAGCATGGATTAGTGGGGCATTGCATAGGCTGGTTATTATTATCATTTTATCTTTTTAAATCAAAAGTATTTAATAAGTTAAAGTAATATAACTAATATGTAGGAAGGGGTGAATAAAATATCTGTCCATGAACGTTTGGTCATTTTAGAAAAAAGAAATAATAGGTTGAAATCTCTATTGTTGCATGATCAGTTGAAGTATGGCAGTTATTCATATAAGCGCCTTGAAGAAAAGATGTTGCTCATTTTAAATGAATATAAAATTAACAAATCGATTACTTTATCTGCATTTAGCAGTGGAATAAATCCTAGTTTGGCTATTAAATGGTTTATTGAAGGTCAAAAAGGAAATCCTAATTTTAAAATATTATATTCTGGAATTAAAAGGATAAATAATCGGGATTATTGTGAAGAAAATGCTGATGTCATTGAGGATAATGATTATGAACTCGAATGCGTGAGTGGCAGTTGGGTTTACACTACTTATGCCGATGGCAAAAAGGTGTCAATAATTTCATCTGATTTGAATAATTTAAAAGAAAAGGTTTCCAGTAGAAATCTTCCTTTATTTAGATAATTCATGGGGTAAATGTGTGAACGGAAGTTATAAAACACATATTAAAGCCAATTGTCATTTAATTGCCAGGTTATCAAATTAAAAAATTCTCTTATTGGCCTAGAAAAAATTCGCTATAAATAAAATGTCATAATAAGATAAAATTCAAACAATAAATGATTCTATACTTCCAATCTTTTTAAAGAAGAAGCTAAAGTAGAATTTATCAATTCTATGTTTGAAGCTTTAGTTTAAATGAATGTTTTGTTGCAATAAGAACCAGTTAGTTGCTTTGTTGAAAATCAAGTCAATCGCCACATCCGCTTATCCTCAAGAGCTATTAAATAAAAGTTTGTGTCATTAAAGTTGATTTTCATTTCCTATTTTTTTAATAAAACTTCAATATTCACTTTCACGTCTCAAAATGACCTTAAAGCACACTAACATATTTATTAACTAGTGTGTACTATCTATTTGTATGTCTAAAAACAAGCGTGTTACAATCAGCATCAATAATGACATTGACTTGAATTTTCGCAGATTGGCCTCCTCTAAGATGTTGTTCAAGACAGGTTGGTATTCCAAAGCAATTGAAGAGGCGATGTTGTTGTGGATTGAAAACGAAGATAAATAATTCAAATTATTTTTTTTCTTTTTTTCTTTTTTTTTACAGTCGATAATAATTAAGTATTTAAATTAAACTAATCTTATCTATTAATATAGAGTGGTGTTAGTAATGGAAAGTGATGAATTTCGTACTGTTAGAGTTTATACCAAAAAGTATACTAGTAAAGATAAAGATGGAAATGCTGTAGAAAAAGAGTCTCAACAAAAGCAGGTCAGTCTTAAAAAGGAAGACCCGTTTGAAGACAATGAGTTGGTGAAAGTTCTCTCACAAGGAGAATATGAAAATCTGGTTAACAATCAGTTCTCTGATGAGAAAATCAATGAATTCAACCAAACTATCCAGGAAAAAGATGATGAAATAGCTGACTTGCAGGATCAAATTCAAACTCTTAAGGGTTCATTTTTTGATGATGTTGATTCACTGAAAGAGCAGTTGACTGATAAGGAAGAGCTTCTTAAGGCTAAAGATGAAATTCATGAGTTAAATAAAAAAATAACCCGGATTGATGATGAGAGGGTTGCTATTTTTAAAGAGCTTGATTATAAGAATAAAATGATATTGGCATACAATGTTGAGCTCAACAAATCCATTCTAAATGCCATTAATGTTGTAATTGATGAAGCCCGTGATAATATCAACAGAAGAAATGCTTTGCTTGTTAAAGACTTGGAAAGATCAATTGAAAAGTCCAAACATGATGTAAACGAGAAGAATAAAGCCATAGCATATGATATAAAAACAACTGTTGAAGATATGAATGAGCAAATTAGAAACACAAGTACTCTTAAAATGATACTCAATAAGAATAAGATTAATTTAAGAGTGCCTACTGATGATTTGCTTAAACCATTTGAATTTGACTTTGATGTTGAACAGTTGCTTTCAGGACAGGCTTTGGAACTTGATGCGGCTGAAATCTTAAAAGAAGTAATGCCAAAACTTCCAGAACCATTTTCCAAATATATTGACACTATAGATGAAGCTCCTGAAACTATTGATGTTTCGTCAAAAAATGAGGAATAGTCTATGAGGACATTCAATACGGGTAAAATAACTTTTGAATATCCCAATGGTTGGGAAGTTGAAAAAGCGGATATTTTGGCTAATCCTGACTGCATTGCCACTCTATCAAAAGGTCAGGATAATCTAATTAATGCTGTAATGTTTCCAACAGCTACAAACTTGGATGATTATAAAATTTTTATGGAGGATGCCATTTCAGATGATGGTGGGGTAATCATATCTTCCGATTTTGTCGAAATTGCCGATATGGATGCAATCAAGCTGCATGCAAATATGGACACTCCGGAAATTAATTTTGACATTCATACATATGTCTTCATCGAAAAAGGAGATATTTATATTTTTGAATTGAGGACTTTAGATATTTCTGGGGAATCAGAACGTGAATTCAAAAATATAATTGAATCATTCAGGATTCTAAAATAAGTGTGTGTATTCGAGAAGGTAATCCATCTGTGTTTTGTCAAGAATTTTTAATGTTGAGATATTTTGGGGTGTTGTTCCTGATCTCTCTTCTACCAAGTTCCTTAATGAATTATTTTTCATGTGTGCATGGATTTCCTTTATGACGAACTCCATATTTTCAATGTTTTTTTGCTCCAGTTCTTTTTGAGAGATATCTTCATAAATCGGATAGATATTCAAATCATAGGCTTTTGTTTGGGTTTGCAGGACATTCAAATGACTGTAATAATTCGCCGAATCCGCTAAAAATCCGTCTATTCCCATATAGGTTAATATGGGCATAAATGAGAGTTCAGTAAATGGAAAAATAAAGTAACTGGTTTTATTAGCTTCCTTTTTAAGTGAAACAATTACTTCAACTAGTTCTTTAGGATTTGTTAGGAGGGCATCGCCGTTGGCTATTATAAAACCGTTGTAGCCAATTTCTTCTAACTGTTTTAGGCATTCAATTCTCAAATCAACGTATTTGGAACCTTGAATAACTGCAATATCTGCATTATTGACATGTTCTTTTGCTAGTCTTAATGTTTCTTTTACATTAAACTCTGCAATTTCGCGGTCAATATTGTAGGCAGATCCTTCGTTTGGTGCAATTTTCAAATCATTTTTGAAAAATATTTTTGGGGTTTGTTCTCCGTCAATTTTGCCGATTCTTCCAGGGCCATCATGTGATTTTATTTCGAATTTTTTTATCATTTATGTCTTTCCTATGGAGTTATATTTTATAGTTTATTTTTTTAGGTTTATAAAAATTTTTTAAAAGGTGTAATCATTTAGATTACACAATCAAAAATTTTAGTAACCTTTATATATGTTCTTTTAAAGAATATTAGTATGGATTTGAGGAAATCATCCTATGATTATCCGAGGTGTGTTTTCAATGTCTATTATAAATCGTCTTAAAACTCTATTCAAAGGAGAAAATGATACTGAAGAAGAAGACATCAAAACTGATGTTTCAAACACATCTGATGATGTCGAAGTTACATCTTCAAAAATTGTGGAAAAATCTGTCACTCTTAAAGTAGAAATTGACAGAGAAAAAGATTTAACTTTTAAAAAAGACATCGAACCTTTAGAAGAGGACAAGGCTGAAGAAGAAGCTGTTGAAGAAGTTTCTGAAGCTGTGGAAGATTCATCTGAAGAAATTGTGGAGGAAGCTGAGGCTCCGGCTGAAGATGAAGAAGAATCAGAAGAAGCTATTGTCGTTGAATCAGCTGAAGAAGTTGAAGAAACTTCTGAAGAAGTAGATGCTGATGAAGTTGAGGAAAATTCAAATAATAAAGATACAAAAGGAGATAATATGACTTTATTGACTGATAAAGAATTATTAAATGATAGTAATCGTGACCCAGATTTCACTGCTGAGTTCATCGATGCTGGAATCGAAACTGTAAAACACTGTTTCCAATGTGGTACCTGTAGTGGAAGTTGCCCATCTGGAAGAAGAACTCCATACAAAGTAAGACAAATTGTCAGAAAATGTTTATTAGGTTTAAAAGAAGAAGTTATTGCTGACGATGCTTTATGGATGTGTACTACCTGTTACACTTGCCAAGAAAGATGTCTCAGAAGTGTTAAAATTGTAGAAATCATCAAAAAAGCACGTAACATCGCTGCTCATGCAGGATACATGGCAAAACCTCACAAAATGACTGGTGTATTTGTAATGAATACTGGTCACGCAGTACCTATTAACGACACTGTTAAAGCTTTAAGAACCAAAATTGGTCTTCCTGAAGTGCCACCAACAACTCATGCTTATCCTGAAGCATTAGAAGAAGTACAAAAATTATGTAAAATTACCGCTTTCGATGAATTAATCGGTTATGATGAAGCAACCGGCGGATTAAAAGAATAAATTAATGAGGAGAGTTATAATATGGAAATTGCATACTTCTTAGGTTGTATTATGAACAACCGTTATCCTGGTGTTGAAAAAGCAACCAGAAAATTATTCGAAGCATTAGATATTGAATTAAAAGATATGGAAGGAGCATCTTGTTGTCCTGCTCCTGGTGTATTCGGTTCTTTTGATGAAGAAACCTGGGCTACTATCGCAGCTCGTAACTTGACTCTTGCTGAAGATATGGGCGCAGACATCATGACTGAATGTAACGGATGTTTCGGTTCATTATTTGAATGTAACCACATTTTAAAAGAAAATGAAGAGAAAAAAGCTAAAATCAATGCTAACTTAGCAGAAATTGGCAGAGAATATAAAGGAACTATTAATGTAAAACACTTCGCTCAAATCTTAAGAGATGATGTTGGTTTTGAAAAATTAGCTTCATTAATTGAAAAACCTTTAGATTTAAATGTTGCAGTTCACTATGGTTGCCACTTCTTAAAACCTACTGAAACCATTGGTATCGAAGATCAAGCTGAAAATCCATCTATTTTAGATGACCTTGTAGAAATCACAGGTGCAAAATCTGTTGACTACAAAGACAAAATGATGTGCTGTGGTGCAGGTGGAGGTTTAAGAGCTAGAGACTTAGATGTAACTACTAGTTTCACTAAAGAAAAACTCGATCACATGACTGAAGCTGGTGTAGATGCAATTGTTAATGTATGTCCATTCTGTCACATGCAATTTGACCAAGGTCAAACTGAAGTTAACGAAAAATACGGAACTGACTTTGCAATTCCTGTATTCCACTTAGCTCAATTATACGGATTAGCTATGGGATTATCACCAGAAGAGTTAACTTTCGATGCTCAAAAAATTGACGCAACCCCTGCTGTTAAAAAAGCATTAGGTGAATAAATTTAAGGATTTTTAATCCTTTTATTTTATTTTTTTAGGCCTTGAAAACACAATTTGGATAATGGTTATCTTCAGATAACCTTTTTTTTACGAATCAATTTTTTGTTTGAATACATACGAATAATTCGTGAGTACTTTTATATAGGAGTATTAAGAAAAAATAAACTAAATAAAATAAGAGGTGTAATTATGTTTTTAGCAACATTAGATGGTATATTTAAATATTCTGACCTTCCAGAAGAATATGAACCATATGTTCAATTTAAAGCAACAATTGAGAAAAGAGAATTAAAACCAAGTGATGAAATTGCAATTTTAAATATTGCCGGTACCTCAACTCACCATGTGTTGTTCTTAGACTCTTATGAAAATATTAGTGAAATTGAAAAAGAATTAAAAGATGCTGATGCTAAAATAAATCATACTACTTTAAAAATTATAGGTGGACATTTATGAGTTTACCTTCTGAACAGAATTGGTTAGTTCTTCAACATCTCATTTCTGATTTAACTAAAAAAGGATATGAAATACCGAAGGGAATTAACCCTGAGATGGGATTAATCAGGTCTTCAATTAGTTCATATAAAAGAGATCCGTCTCATCCAGATTTGATTAATGGTTTAGCAAATGCTGAAATGTCTTTAAATAATATTCAAGCAACTCTTTTAACTATGGCTGAGGAAGAGGGAGATGAATATGCTGATTATTGGTTTGACTTGTTAAAGCAGGTTATGCAAGGAAAAGAAGTATTTGAATTTGCAAAATCAAGGTCAACATTCCTTGTAAATACTCCTCCTGGCTTGACTACTGGAAGGATTACATTAAAAGTTCCATTAGCGGAAGAAAGAGTTCAAGAAATTGCAGAATGGAATGGTCTCATTATAGAATTTGATGATGATGTAACTATTGAATTACATGGTGATAAACCTGATCTTCAAGTTGGTTTGAAAGAAATGGGATCTTTCTTTTTAGAAGAATGATGGTGATTAAATGACTAAAATTTTAGCGATAAGTGATGTTCACGGTGAAGAAAACGAAAATTTATACACTTACTTAAATAATAATGATATTGATTTGGTTTTAATTTTGGGGGATATTACTAACTTTGGTCCTTTAGATTTTGTTTCAACTTTTATTAATAAAGTTGCTGACTGCGGTGTGGATGTAATAGCCATTCCTGGTAATTGTGACCCAACAGGAATATGCAATGCTATTAATGAAGTATCATTCTGCCTCCATAATAATATTATCGCTTATGGCGATGCAATATTATTTGGATTCGGAGGGTCTAATCCAACTCCATTCGATACTCCTGGTGAAATGGATGACGATAAGATTTATGCAGAGGTTTACGATTTATTAGCAAATTATGATTATGTTTATAATTCTGATGTTCCTAAGGTAAGAATTTTAGCTACTCACGCTCCACCTTTCAACACTGATGCTGATAGGGTGTCAAATGGTGAGCATGTTGGAAGTTCTGGAATTCAAAAATCTATTCATGAGTTTGAGCCTGAGATTAATCTTTGTGGACATATTCATGAAGCAAAATCAATTAGTAAAATCGGAAAAACTACTGATGTAGCAAACCCTGGAATGCTTAAGGATAATGGTGCTGTTTTAATTGATATTAAAGATGGCTCTAATTATGATTTAAGCCTTATATCTTTAGATGAATAATTTCTTATTCATTCTTTTTTCTTCTTTTGTTCTTTTTCTAAAAATCAAATGACAACTTTTATTTAACAATAATAAAAAATATTTAATCAGATTTAATTCATGGAAATGTGATAATCATGATATGGGTTATAGGTGATGTTGAGGGTGAACAGTATAAAGAACCCTTTTCTAAAGGAATAATGTCTCGTTCATTAGATGTTGCTGATATCGGAACTGTAAGAGCTCATGATATAGCAGAGGATATTGAACAAGAGTTATTAAAAAATAACATCACTGAAATCACCAGTTCCGATTTGGCTATTGTTGTTTTAAATCATCTTGAGAAAATTGACCCAAAAATCGCAGCCAAATATAAAAATTGGAGATCTCTTAGAACATCTAAAAAACCATTAATTATTCTCATTGGTGGTGCTTCTGGTGTTGGTACTTCTTCAATGGCATTTGAGCTTGCAAACAGGTTAAGATTGAAAAATCTCATAAGCACGGACATGATTCGTGAAGTAATGCGTAAAATTGTTTCAAAGGAGTTAAGCCCGGTTATTCATAAATCAAGCTTTGATGCACATGAAAGTATTAGAACTCCATCTATTAGGGTTGATTCTGTTATTGAGGGTTTCATCAGTCATGTGGATGTTGTGAATGTAGGTATCGAAGCAATCATTGAACGTTCAGCAAAAGAAGGCATAAGCACTATTATTGAAGGTGTTCATATTGTTCCGGGCTTTATTAGAAAAGATTTAATAGACAATAACAATATTATCATTTTTACATTAACGGTTGATGATGAAGAGTCTCATAAACAGAGATTTTATTCTAGATGCCGTCAACCATGGGTTAAAAGACCTCTTGAAAGGTATATGGATAACTTTGAGGCTATTAGAAAAACCCAAATGTTTTTAGTTGAACAAGCAAAAATTCATGATGCACATATTGTTAATAATGTGGATATTAATGAAACTATAGATATTATGGTAAATGATATTTTAGAAAAATTTGGAGGAATAGATGATGTTGAACAAGAAAGTTAAAGAAATAATGACAACAGATGTAATTACTACTACACCTGATGTTGATGTTGTTAATGCTTTTGAAAAATTGATGGAACATAAAATTAGTTCTCTTCCTGTTGTTGAAGATGAGAAATTGGTTGGAATTATCACTGCAACTGATGTTGGTCATAATTTGATTCTTGACAAATATGAATTGGGAACTAATGTTGATGAAATTATGATAAAGTCTGTTGTTACAGTTTCACCTGAAGACAGTCTTGAAACAGCCATCAATGTGATGAAAGATGGTGTTTCTTCATCAGGAATTTTAAATCAACTTCCTGTTGTTGAAGATGAGAAATTGGTTGGAATTATATCTGATGGGGATATTATTCAAGAGATATTTTAATATATCTCATTTTTATTTATTTTATTCATTTTTAACGATTTTTTAATTAGTTAGTATAAAAATTTTTATTTCTAGAAAATCTATTTTTAATCTATTTCAGTAATATTTTTCTTTCCTGTAAATCATTTTTACTAACCTTTATATAATATTAAAATCATATATTAACATTGGCTAGACTGGAGGGTTAGGGGTCCTCTGTAAGCACACACCCCCTTTGGTGCAGTCGAAGTTCAGAAGGCGGCTTTTTAAGAGAGTATAAGCCTAGAAAAAACAGCATAGAAACCTCGTCCTACAGGATTGGTGGTGGTGAGATTTTTACTGGAGGGTAAAAATTAGTCATCTTCGATATGGGAATGGGTCAGGCCCGGAAGGGAGCAGCTCTACTATTAACATTCGATGCTTGTAGAATCCCGGGGCGGAGTTGGGTTTTTTAGATCACTTATATTTTTAAGATTAGTCCACTTCTGAACCCGCCATTTGAAAAAATAATTAAGTTTATAAATAAGTTTGAACATATAATTTATTATACTTGTTTTTTTATTTGTCGGGATGGCCCAGCCTGGTACGGCGTCGGACTGCTAATCCGATGATCTTATGATCGCCGGGGTTCAAATCCCCGTCCCGGCGTTTTAATTAATTTTTATCTATTTCTTGGTCATGGTCATATTGTAATCCGATAGGGCATGCGTGAACCATTACATATTTGACTTCAGGTATTTCTCTTATGATATTGTCCTGAACTTGGTGAACGATTTCGTGAGTTTCATTTAAGGTTAAATTTCCGTCGAGTTTAACATGTAAGGTTACTAATGCATATGACCCTAAGTAATCTACTTTGATATTATGAGCCTCCTGTGCCTGCGGTGTATTATTTGCAATTTCTTTAATATTATCAATAAATTCTTGTGATGGAAGTTTTCCCATAATGTTATCCAGATTTGCTTTTCCTATATCATAAGCAGTTTTTAAAATTAAAAATCCTATTACTAATCCTATAATAGGGTCTAATATGGGATAGCCCATATTTGACACTATAACTCCCAGTAAAACCGCAACGGATGAAAATATGTCTGTTTTTTGGTGTTGTCCGTCGGCAATAATTGCGGGACTCTTAATTTTTTTACCAATATTGATAATATATTTGCTAACGGAAAAGTTAACCAATATACCAAACACTGCCATTATGGCTGCAAAGGTATCTGGAACGGTTATTAGAGAGGGATTTAAGATTTTTTCAATAGCTCCGCTCATTATCTCATAAGCAACCATAGTCAGGAATAGGACTATCACTAATCCGCTTATTGCTTCTGCACGCCCGTGTCCTATGGGGTGTTCTGCATCAGCAGGTTTTTGCCCTATCTTAAAGCCGGCATATGCAACGATTGTTGTAATTATGTCTGATAGAGTATGTGCCCCTTCAGATATTAAAGCATAACTTCCGGACATAAAACCTATGATGATGTTGAAGGTTGTTAAAAAGCAGTTTGCGATAATTGCGACAATGGCTGCTTTTCTTCCTTCTTTACTTCTTAATTCATCCATTAACTACACGCTCTTCTAAGATGTTCATTGCTTTTTCGATATTTTCATAAGAGTTTGCATAAGACATTCTCACATGTTTTTCTCCATTGGATCCAAATGCAGCTCCGGGAACGGTAATAACACCTGCTTTCGCCGCTTTTTGAACAAAATCCTTTTCCTCAATTTTTGGAAATACATAAAATGCCCCTTCAGCATTAACTGTTTCATATCCCATTTCATTTAAGCGAGTTACTATCAAATCACGTCTTCTTCTGAATTCATTAACCATTTTTTCTACTTCGTCCTGAGGTCCAGTCAATGCTTCTAAAGCTCCTTTCTGCGAGGTGGTACTTGCACATGCGATATTATACTGATGTATTTTAAGCAATTCTTCAGTATAATCCTCATTGGCTGTTAGATAACCGACTCTAAGTCCGGTCATTGCATATGTCTTTGAAAATCCATTTAAAGTAATTACATTATCACTATATCTTGCAGGAGAGTAGTGTTTTTTATCATAAATAATTTTTTCATATATCTCATCAGATATTACCATAAAATCATGGTCCATAGATAAATCAGCTATTGCCTTTATATCTTCTTTTTCCATTACCGCTCCTGTTGGGTTTGATGGGGAATTAATCATGATTGCTTTAGTATCGTTTGATATTTTTTCTAAAACATCATCTGCTTTTAGTTTAAATTCATTTTCCATTGAACAATCAACAGGAACTATTTTTGCACCTGCCAAATTTATACACGCTTCATAAGATAAGAAACTAGGGTTTGGAAGAATTATTTCATCACCTGATTCAAAAAATGCTTGAGCACACATGAATAAACCTTCACTTGCTCCAGCAGTTACAATAATACTGTCTGGATTAGTTTTTATCCCATTATCTTTTTCAAATTTGTCTGCAATTGCTTCTCTTAATTCAATTATTCCTTTATTGGAAGTATAATGTGTTTCATTATCATCGATGGAATTTTTCATTGCAGCTTTAATGTTTTTCGGAACATTAAAATCCGGTTCGCCAATTCCTAGATTTATTGCATTAGGATTTGTCACTTCAAACATTTTTCTTATTTGTGATAATTCTATTGATTTTGTTCTGCTTGCAGGGTTTACCATAATTTTTCCTCACTTATAATATATTTAATTGTTTTTTATTTAATTTTTATTTTTATTGTAAATTTGTTTTTTTCCAGTAATTATTTTTCACATGCGCCACATTTGTAACATGGGGATGTTTCACACCAGGGGGTTTGTTTTAAATTTTTCAATCGTTTATTCTCCATTTTCAAAAATCTTTCATTTACTCCAACATCAATATTGGTCCAGGGTAATTCATCGCAGATATTGTAATTTGGAAGTAATTCTTTCCATTCTTTTAATGTTGGAGGATTTATCAAAGATTTTTCAATAAGTGCTCCAACTTCTCTATTTCCACAGGACAATATATATTGAATCATACCTTTTTTAGGACTTTCGCACTTGATGTTATATCTTCGCATTTCTTTTTTAATATATCTGGTTTTATTCTTAATGTCTTTAAAATCATATTGCTCCCACTGTAAAGGGGTATGGGGTTTTGGAATTATTGGATTTACACTAAATTTTACATTTTGAATATTATTGTGCATTTTAGCTATTTTTTTCATGTAGTCTATAAGTTCTTTAATATCATCTTGACTTTCACCAGGAATTCCAATTAGAAAGTATAATTTTAATTTAAAATCTAAATCAACTGCATCTTTTATCACTGAAAATATTTTTTCATCAGGTATGTCTTTATTAATTACTTTTCTTAATCTGTCAATTGATTCCGGGGCAAGGGTAATTGTTTTAAGTCCACTTTCTTTTAAGGTTTCTAAGGTTTTCCTAGAAATTGACTCTATTCTTAGAGAAGGTGTTGAAATTTGAAAACCCTCTTCTTCAAGTTTTCCAATAAGATGATCTAAGTTACTGTAATCAGATACTGCAGCACCTATCAAAGTGACTTTATTTAATCCAGTTTTTTGTCTGTTTTTAATAGCTGTATTTACTAATTTTTCCCAGTTGCTTTCTCTTGTTGGCCTATAGAGATAACTTGCCATACAAAATCTACAACCTCTGCTACATCCTCTTGAGACATTTAACATTATGGAATTATTAAAAATGGTTTGGTAATTTTCATCATCACTTTTACTTATGATAGGCTCTGTAATATGGTATGCATCATCCATATCCCTTACTAATGCTATTTTGGTTTTGTTGTTGTATTCCGGAATATAAACCCCCGGTATATCTAAAAATTTTTTTAAATTATTCTTGGGGCCTTCAAGATATCTATTTAAAAATTCGTTAATTATTGCTTCACCTTCTCCAATTATAAAAACATCAATATAATCTGACAATGGCATAGGATTTGCAGTTGCACATGGGCCTCCTGCTATTATTAGAGGATCATCTTCACTGCGATCTTTTCTTTTTAATGGAATTTCAGATTTTTTTAAAATTTCTAAAACATTAAAATAATCCTCTTCGAATTGCAAAGAGAAACTTAATATATCAAAATGCTTGCTTGGGGTATTTGATTCTATTGAATTGATGTTGGGATATATAATTCTTTCACACCAAGCATCGTCACGTTCATTAATATAGTTATATAATATATTATATCCTAAGGATGACATTGCAGTTCTATAAACATTGGGATATGCCAATCCAAAATGAATGTTTATGCTGTCATGCTTTTTTTGAAAAATGTTTTTCTCATATAACATATAATCAACTATTTTTTTTACTTTAACTTTTTATAATTATGTAATTTTTTATTAATTGAATAATAATTGTCTTAATTTTTTAATAAAACTTTTAAATATCATGTTTTTAGTTATAATGAGTTGTTTAATTAAAGTTTAATCTTTGGTTGGATTGCTTTTTATTTAAATAGAATTTAAGATATTTGTGCTTATTATAGTTTATTTCAACATATTTCGCCTTTTATTTTTAATTCATATATATTTTTTTATTTTTTCGACGAATATTTTATAAAACTCCAAGTATAATTATATAGAAACGCACCATAATATTTAAAACAAGGTGTGTTTTTAGGGCAACGAGTATAATCCGAACC
>JAZUAV010000039.1:0-1863 GCA_045638165.1 Methanobrevibacter sp. | reverse complement strand
TAAGCATGCCATTTTTTACCAGCTTTAAGGAATGGTTTATCTTTTCTTCCCCCACCAGCTACTACACCAATACTAGCACGGCAGTTAGGATTTAAGTATTTTAATTCCCCTGATGGTAATTCAACAACAGTTTGGTTAGCATCATGAGTAACAACATTAGCATAAGTTCCAGAAGATCTTACAAAACGACCACCGTCTCCAGGTGTGTTTTCAATATCGTAAACTGGAGTTCCTTCAGGAATTTCAGCAAGTGGTAATGTGTTACCGAATTTGATAGGTGCAGAAATACCACATTCAATCTCATCATCGACTTGAATGCTTTCAGGTGCCAATATAAATTTCTTTTCACCATTTTCAAATTTTACTTCTGCAATAGGAGCGGTTCTTGCTGGGTCATGTACAATATCAATAACTTTTCCTTTGATACTACCTTCTTTTTCTAATGCATCGTAAGACCTGTATCTGATTTTATCTTTAAAACGATGAGAAGCAACACGGTGAGCAGGAGTTCCTCTACCTCTTCTTTGATGAATTAATCGTTTTCCCATTCAAATTCCTCCTTAGAATACTCCTATTCTGACAGCGAGCTCTTCGGCCATTTCTTCTTCAACAAGTTTAATGTATGCTACTTTTTCACCTTTGGTAGTGATATGAGTATTAACTTTTGCTACTTCTTCTTCGTATAACTCTTCAAAAGCTCTTTTAATTTGTTTTTTGTTAGCTTTACGGTTAACAACAAAAGTAATTTCATTGTTCATATCGATTAAGTTCATGGTTTTTTCAGTAACATGAGGTTTAATAATAATTGAGTATGAATCCATAATAATCACCTATTTATCCAAAATTATTGGAATAAACCTCCTAACTTTTCAACAGCTGATTTAGTGTAGACAGTGAGTCTTCCTGGGTGAGTACCTGGTGCTAATAATTCAGCATTTAAGTTTTCAACAACCACAACATCCACACCAGCGTGGTTTCTTGCACCTAAGGAAATGCCTTTATCTTCACCAACAACGACAAGAGGTCCTTTTACTTTTTTGTATTTTCTTCCTCTAGTTTTTCCTCTACCAGCTCTGATTCTTTTACCTTCTTTAGCACGGATGACATCATCATAAACGCCTAAGTTCTCGAAGATTTCACGAGATTGTTTAGCAGTTTTTACAGATTCTAGTTCATCTTCAACAATAATAGGTACTTGTTCTAAATCTGCAACTCTGTGACCTCTGTTTTCAACAATTTCTTTATCAGTGGTTGCTGCAACAGCAGATCTAATTGCAAATCTTCTTTCTTTTATGTTGATTTTTTCGTGATGATTTTTCTCAGCTCTAGTAGGATGTGCTTGTCTACCACCAATAGCCATTGGTACGAAAGCTGCTTTAGAACCATTTTTAATCCTTGGTACTCTTGCAGTACCTCTACCTGAACCCCATCCTTTAGCGGAAGTTCTTTTACCTGCCATTGGGTCATTACCCCATGGTTGTACTCTTGCAGATTGTGCGGAAAGTACTGCTCTTTTGATTAAATCTGGTCTATATACTTCATCAAAAATAGCTGGAAGTTCGATTTCTTCTTTTACTTCCCCATTAATAGAATAAACATTAACTTTCATGATTATACCCCTTGTTTAGATTTTGTACTTATGTAATTAATTTGAGGTATATCCTCAGCTTTACCATTAGGTCTGATAGGTTGTCTTAAGATTACTAACCTTTTTGAAGGTCCTGGAAGAGAACCTTTTACTAAAATATAATCGTTTTTAACAACACCATATTTTACAAATCCACCATCAGGGTTGATTTGATCAACTTCATCAGCTGATGCAATTTTTAAAATTCTTTTATTGAATTCAGTTCTTTTATGGTA
>JAZUAV010000038.1:0-2444 GCA_045638165.1 Methanobrevibacter sp. | reverse complement strand
ATGGAATTATTCCCTGCAAGACAAAGAAGATCTTTAAAGAGAGGATTCTTACCAAGACAACAAATTGTTTTGGATAAAATGAGAAAATTAAATAAAGAAGGAACTAAAGATGGTCGTCCTGTTGTAATTAGGACCCATTGTAGAGACATGATTGTTATACCTGAAATGGTTGGAACCACTTTCGGTATTTATGATGGTCGTAACTTTGTAGAAGTAAAAATTACTCCTGAAATGTTAGGTCATTACTTTGGTGAATATGCACCAACTAGACAAAGAGTTCAACACGGTGACCCAGGTATGGGTGCTACTAGATCATCCATGTTTGTACCACTTAAATAAGGAGATTAAATCATGGCTAACAAATATGCTTATAATAAAGAAGTTGATGAAGCAAAAACTGCACGTGCTATGGCTAAATCTCTTAAGATTTCTCCAAAACACAGTGTTGAAATTTGCAGTGCAATCAGAGGAATGGAAGTAGGAAAAGCTAAAGCTTACTTGGAAGATGTTATTGACATGAAAAAATCTGTTCCTTTCAAAAGACACAACAGAAAAGTTGGTCACAGAAAAGGACAAGAAGGCTGGCCTACCGGAAGATATCCTGTAAAAGCAGCAGCACAAATATTAAAAGTTTTAGAAAATGCTGAAGCTAATGCAGAGTACAAAGGTATGGACACTGAAAAATTATTCATTGAACATATTTCATCCCACAGAGGTATTGTTATTCCTGGATATATACCAAGAGCATTTGGTAGAATGACTCCGTTTAACACACCTACTACTCATATTCAAATTGTTTTACAGGAGGCTAACTAATGATAGAAAAAGATTTTGTCAAAGAGGGCCTTAGAAGAACCAGGATTGATGAATATTTAGAAAAAGAACTTGAAAGAGCTGGATACGGTGGTATGGAAGTTCAAATTACACCTTTAGGTACTATGGTTGTTGTTTATGCAGAAAGACCGGGTATGGTAATTGGTAGAGGTGGAAAGAATGTTAGATCCATCACCAACACTCTTAAAACTGAATTTGGTTTAGATAATCCTCAAATTGAAGTTAAAGAGGTTGATGTTCCAGAACTTAACCCTAAAATCATGGCTTACAAAGTAGCAAATATGTTACAAAGAGGTATGCAATTCAGAAGAGTGGCATATTCCACTATTCGTAGAATTATGGGTGCTGGAGCTCAAGGTGTAGAAATCACTATTTCCGGTAAAATCAGAGGTTCTAGATCTGCTGTAGCTAAGTTTGTTGAAGGATACATTAAAAAATGTGGAGAACCTTCAATCAGATTAGTAGAAGAAGGTTTTGCTACAGTTCAATTAAAACCTGGTGTATTAGGTATTTATGTTAGAATTATGCCTCCAAATACTGTATTACCTGATTCCGTTGAAATTCTCCCTCCAAAAATGATAATCGAAGAAGATGGCGATGTTATTGAAGAGGAAATCGATGTTGAAACTGAAGAAATCATCGAAGAAGAGATTATTGAGGAAGTTGAAGACCTCGAGGAATTAGAAGAAGTTGTTGAAGAAGATTCTACTGAAGAAGTAGAGAAAGACGATAGTTAGATATGTAAATTTAATTATCTAAAAGAGTTGGAACAATGGCGATTTTAAGAAGTAAAGAAATTTGGGACATGGAAGTTGATGAGATTCAAGATAAGTTAGTTGAACTCAGAACTGAATTATCGAAAAATGTTTCTAAAAGTGCAGCTGCTGGGGTAATCGAAAACCCTGGAAAAATTAGAGAATTAAAAAGAACAATTGCTCGTGTTCTTACAATTTTGAATGAAAAACAAAAGGAGAATTAAATGTCAAAAATCTGTGATGTATGTGGGCTTCCTGAAGAGCTTTGTGTTTGTGAAGAAATAGCACGTGAAGTTCAATCTCTAAAAGTTTTTACTGTTAGAAGGAGATTTGGAAAACTCATGACAATTATCGAAGGTATAGATGAACACGACATAGATATCAGAGAACTCACAAAAACTCTCAAAGCAAAATGTGCATGTGGAGGAACTGCTAAAAACGGCCAAATAGAACTTCAAGGTGACCACAAGGTTAAAGTAAAAGAAGTCCTATCCGATTTAGGTTTCTCATCTGATACTATTGAAATACGTGAATCAAAGAAAAATAATAAGAAAAGGAGATAATTCATCTATTCGATATGTTTTTCAATAAAATTTTGTAATTTTCTGCATGATTTATTGTAAATATTTCATTAAGAGATGGGATTATGATTACTTCAAAAAATCTAGTTCATCATGAATTCATCGGATTAAATGTTCAGGTGACTAGTGAAAGTGATTCATCTCTTAATTTAATCGGAACAATCATTGATGAAACTAAAAATACCATTAAAATAGAGGATAAGAATAAAAATGAAAAACTTGTCCCAAAAAAGGGTTCAATATTTGTTTTTGAACTTCCAAACGGGGAAAAAAT
>JAZUAV010000037.1:0-5550 GCA_045638165.1 Methanobrevibacter sp. | reverse complement strand
ATTTGCTTCATATTGCTGGAAGTAAGGTGTTGTCTCAACCTGATTGACTTGAGGGACAATGTCAAAATTCATAGTCAAGTCAACCAAACGGGCGGAATCAAAATTTGAAACACCGATAGACAATAATGTTCCGTCTTTTTGCAACTCCTGTAATGCTCTGTAGGATCCATAATAATCTCCAAACGGTTGATGAATAAGCATCAAATCAAGATAATCAGTTTGCAAATCCTCTAAAGTTTTATTAACAGCTTTAATTGTTTTATCATAACCAGAATTGCTGACCCAATTTTTACTAGTTAAATAAATCTCTTCCCTAGGGATTTCAGATTCCTTAATTGCTTCACCAACTTCCTTTTCGTTATAATATACTTGTGCACCATCGATTGCATTATAACCTCTTTTTAAAGCATTGAGCACTGCATTTTTTGTATCGTTAGTATCTATTTCATAAACTCCAAAACTAACAAAAGGCAATTTTTCATTGTTGTTTAATTTTTTAAATTTCATAAATTCACCTGTTGCATCATTCATATTAAAAAATAATGAAACGTTAAATATATATTCAATTTTACAATATAAAAAAATATTTAAAGAAATCATATCCAATCTGATTTTAAACTGTCCATCAAATGTTTTGAAAAATTATTTTTAGGGAATTGAGTAAAAATACGAACAATTATTTTTTTAATTTTATCATATTATTCAATCAAATTTAACAAAAAAACAAAGATATTATTTAAATCAAAAAACAAATTTTTATCTGTTAAATACTATAACATTGTGGAAGATAATATGATTGATAAAACTATAAATTACAATAAGTACTTTTTAAGATTAATTAAAGATTTTGACGAAACTACACTACTTAATCCAGATTTAAATGGGATTAAAAAACCTAAATTAAATAAGAATGAACTAAAAATAAAAAAAAGCGACATTGAAGAATTTTGCAAGGAAAATTCTATTGCAGAAGATATACTTTTCATAGGTAGTGTTGCATTAGCATTGAATAAATTTAATTTTTCAAATAAAAATTTAATTTTCCATGAAAACAATTTGATTTTTACAACTAATTTTGAAAACAGGAAAATATCCATTGAAGATTATTTATTGCAAATCCAAAGGGATTACCTGGAAAATTTGAAATATTCTAAATTTTCAATAGATGAATTGATTGATGAATACGACCTCAAGCCCGAATTCTATTATGCATTCAATAAAGACTTAGATTTCAATTCATTCAAATTTAAATATAATTTTTACTTGAATATAATAGAAACCGGTGCAGAATTCCTATTATCCTCCCATTACAATGACCAGTTATATTCCAATGAATATGTCAATCAATTCCTAAAAAGCATTAATACAATCATAAATCAATTTTTATCAATCGACATTGCAAAATCAACATTATCTGACATTTCCCTTGTTGAAGAAAAAGAAAACATTGAATTTATAGAAGTGGAAAATCCATTCCTCCACAAGCGCTTTGAAAAGCAAACTGATGAAACCCCCGACAATTTTGCACTTATTTCAAATGGTGAAAGATTAACTTATAGTGAACTTAACAAAAAAGCGAATAGGATTGCAAATGCACTTATTAAAAAAGGAATAAAACCAAAAAGCAATGTTTTGCTAATGATTCACAGAAATAGTAATTTAATAGCATCCATTTTAGGTATTTTGAAATCAGGATGTGCATACATCCCAATCGATTTGGAATATCCTCAAGAAAGAATTGATTATATTTATGAAAACAGTCAGGCAAACTACATTATTTCTGATGATGATAAAGGGAATTCATTGAATGTTAATGAATTGCTCAAAGAGGAAAATATAGAAAATGCGGATGTTAAAATTTCGCGTGATGATTTGGCATACATGATTTACACTTCCGGTTCAACAGGAAATCCAAAAGGAGTTATGATTTCCCATAAAAATATTACAAACCTGTTCACTCATGATGAAAATAATCCTGTATACCATGCATATAGCGGCATGAAAAAAACCCTTGCACTAAGCACAGTTTCATTTGATGCATTTTTACTTGATTTCATGAGCTTAACCTTTGGTTTGGAAGTTGTTTTGGCCAATGATAATGAAGCCAAAAACATCACAGATTTAACTAAACTTATTAACAAGGAAAAACCGGATGCGCTCACATTCACTACACCGTCAAGATTAAGGGAATATCTTGAAAATGAGCAGTTCAATAAGGAATTTTCCTCATTCAAGTATGTTGCAATTGGTGGGGAAATGGTGCCTCAGGACCTAATTGCATATGTTTTGGAAAATAGTGACGCTGCTGTTTATCATATTTACGGACCTACCGAAACAACTGTAATATCAAATTCAAACAGAATTGCAGATTCACAACATCTCACTGTTGGAAAATCATTGTACAACTATGTGACTGATGTAAGAGACATCGACGGTAAAATATTGCCTCCTTACGTAATGGGTGAGCTTTATATTGGTGGTTTTGGAGTATCAAAAGGGTACTATAATATGGATGACAAAACTAAAGAAGTATTCCTTGAAATTGATGGTATCCCATATTACAGAAGTGGAGATTATGCAATAAGACTTCCAAATGATGAAATCGTTATTAAAGGAAGAATTGACAATCAAATCAAATTAAGAGGATTAAGAATAGAAATTGGGGAAATAGAATCAAACATCTCTAAATATCCAAATATAAAAGATAACATTGTCCTAATTAGAAAAATAAACAATACCGATCATCTGTGTGCATATTTCACCACTGCAAATGAAATTGACATTAATGATTTGAAAGAATACCTAAAAGAAAGACTAACCAAATATATGGTTCCAACAGTATTCATGCAAATAGCTGAAATGCCAAAAACAGCAAACGGAAAAACAGACATAAAAGCACTTCCTAAACCAATACTCAATTTGGAATTGGTTCCTCCGAAAACAGAAACAGAAGAAAAATTATTCAATATTGCATCAGAAATCTCAAAAACCACAGAATTTGGTGTGACTGATGATTTATATGCTATCGGATTTACATCATTATCATTAATGCAATATGCTTCCAGCATCTATGAAGAAATGGGTTTCAACATTAATATTTTCAAATTGCTTGATGAGCCAACAATTAGAAATATTGTAAATCTGATTGACAATGCCAAAGACTCAGGCAATTTAGATAAAATTATAGAAGATTCCAAAGATTCAATGTATATTCCATTGACTGCAAATCAGTTAGGAGTATACTACGAATGCATGCAAAATCCGGACATTCCTCAATATAATATTCCTAATCTCATCAAATTCGACAAATCAGTTGATGCTGAAAAATTGAAAGAGGCAGTCATTAAAACAATTGATTCATATCCTTATCTTAAAACCAGAATTGTCATGCATGGTGATCAGCTAATGCATAAACGTGATGATTCAATTGCTATTGAAGATATTCCAATCGTTGAAGTGCCAACCATCAACGATGAGGAAATTCAAACTCTCAATACCAAAAAATTCGACTTGTTAGGCAGCCAGCTATTCAGAGCTAAGATATATGTAACCAATGATGAAGTTATATTGTTCATTGATATACATCACTTAATAACTGATGGTGAATCTATTGACAAGCTATTCAGAAACTTTGCCAACGCCTATGAAGGCAAAGAAATCAAACCAGAAATTATTGACGGATATGCAAATGCATTGATAGAGGCAGAAAATGAAAACAGTGATGAATTCATTGCCTCTGAGAAATATTTCCATGATTTATTGACTCAGGAAGTTGATTCAACAATCCTCACTCCTAATTTGAATGGAAATCCTGATGATGGAAAGCTGGAATCCGTATCTAAAAATATAAAACCTCAATTGGTTAGGAAATTCTGTGCTGATGAAAGAATAAGTCCTAATGTACTATTTATGGCCAGTACCCTATTAAACTTAAATAAATACACATTCTCAGACAAATCATTGATTACAACTATTTATAATGGTAGAACAAGTTCCGACTACTTCAATACACAGGCATTTTTAGTAAAAACTCTACCTATACTGTCCATTAATGAAGACAGGAATATTTCTGTTAAGGAATTATTAAATCAAACTGCTGAAATTTGGAAAGAAACCATTAAACATTCTAATTATCCATATACAAAAATTTCAGAAGAGTTCAAATTAAAACCAGAGTTCATGTATACTTACAATAATCTTGATGAAGAAATCATCACAATAAACGGTAAAGAGTATCAGTACACACATCTGGAAACTATTGAAACCACTTATAAAATAACTTTCAATGTTAACGAAAGTGAAGATAATATAGAACTGTCATTATTATATAATGACCAGCTATACACTGAAAAATACATTAAAATATTCTTAAATAGTATTTTAAATACAATAACTCAATTCATCAATGAAGATATCGAAAACTTGAAAATCAATGAAATCGAATTAAATAAAAATTATGAAATCCCGGTTTTCACTCCTGTGGAAAATCCATTCATCCACAAACGCTTCGAAGAGCAAGTTAAAGCAAACCCTGAAAACATTGCACTTGTAGCAGAAGATGCAACATTGACTGCTGATGAGCTTAACCAAAAAGCGAACAAAATCGCAAATGCATTAATCAAAAAAGGAATCAAACCAAAAAGTAACATATTAGTAATGCTTCACAGAAACAGCGACCTCATTGCATCTATTTTAGGAATTTTAAAAGCGGGATGCACTTACATTCCAATCGATTTGGAATATCCTCAAGAGAGAATCAACTACATTTATGAAAACAGTCAGGCTGACTTCATCATCTCTGATGAAGACAATGACAATTCATTGAACATAAAAGAATTACTTAAAGAGACAGATATATCTAATCCTAATGTTGAAATCACACCAGATGATTTAGCATATATGATTTACACATCAGGATCAACCGGAAATCCAAAAGGAGTAATGATATCACACGAAAACATATGTAACCAAGTGGAGAACCCAAAATCACAATACGAAAGCATATTATGTATTACAACAATTTCTTTTGACGTGGCAATGGATGACATATTCACAGCTCTTGCGAATGGAATAAAATTAATATTTGCAAATGACAATCAAATCAAAAACATTCCAGAATTGGTTAGACTAATTGAGGAAAATGAACCTGAAGTTGCAGACTTCACTCCATCCAGGCTAGCTTCACACCTTGAAGTGGAAGAATTTTGTGAAGCAATAAAATGCTTGAAATGCTTATTCCTCGGAGGAGAACAATTCTCAACCAAAGTATACGAAAACTTCAAAGAATACTCCGATGCAATCGTATACAACAGTTACGGACCAACAGAAACCACAATCACATCAAACAACAAAGAAGTTACAGATAGTAACGACATAACCGTCGGATATCCATTATACAACTACGTCACTGACGTGCGCGATATCGATGGAAAACTCCTGCCTTACGGAGTAATGGGAGAACTATACATCGGAGGTGTCGGTGTAGGTAAAGGATACTACAACATGCTAGACAAAACCGAAGAAGTATTCCTTGAAATCAATGCCATCCCA
>JAZUAV010000036.1:0-40428 GCA_045638165.1 Methanobrevibacter sp. | reverse complement strand
AAAATATAGAATATGATGAAAACGGATATGAGTTCACAACATGGGAAAATAAAAAGTTTAAAAAACTTTAGATTTAATAATATTATAGTAAAGAGAACTATTTTTAAAAAAAAAAAGATAATTAAAAAAGATAATTAAAATGATATAGCTTCAACTTTATTATCTTTATTAAATTCATGCAATAATGAGGTTAAGTCATCCATAGTCACATTACTGCTATCTTTTGCCCAGAATACAACTACATATTCTTGTCCATCACATTTTATGATTTCAACAACACCTTTTTCTGCATGGTCCATGTCTGTGAAATTAGCGGTATTGTCTGAGTTTTTATCAATTTTAAAATCATCATCAACGGTTATGTATTCTTTAGCATCATCATGAATTAGATGATCATAAGTATCATTGTCATCGTCATCATCATAAGCATCATCATTTACATTTTTGAAAACAATGACACCAGCGTCTTTTTTATCATTCATATATAATGAATAATAGTCTTTATTGTCACATATGTGTTTATAAGATTTATCTACTCCAAAATCACTTACATTTTTTTGTGCGCAAACGGGGGCGAGTAAGATTAATGAAATGAATAATACCAACATTATATTTTTAAATTCCATATTATCACCAATGAATTTGTACTTATTTTTTTTGAAATTTGATTCAAAGCACAATCAATAATATGAAACCCCTCCATATATAAAGTTTTTCGAATGCAAGTGCTTGCTTGCATCTTTAAATAATAAAAAAAAGAATAAACAAAAGTTTATTTTAAAAAATAATTCATATTAAGCTATTATTTCCTTATATAATATGTTTAAGAAGCAGATACACTACTGATTTGTTTCAACACTAAGCTACCCATCACATTTTTATTTTACTTTTTTGTTTTACACAATATTTCAATAGAAAAACTAATCATCCCCCTAGACCTAGACATAATTATTTTTAATAACCTGCAAATATTTTCTATGGAATATTGAAATTTACAAAACATAATAATCCAAATAATTAACAATATATAGAAGACATTACATAAAACCATATAACTAAACATTAAGGAGGTTTTTTAATTAGAAATAAAACTTTAATTCTGATAGTTATCCTAATATCATTATTAAGTTTGGCTTGTGTTAGTGCAGAAGATTTAAATGAATCAAATTTAAATCAAGGAAACCCCCACGATTTGGAAACATCAGAAGAACCAAGTAATTCTACACCTGCAGCAAGTGGTGCTCCTGAAACAAACGAAATAAATTCTGATTCGCAACCAAAATCATATCTAATACTTGATAATGATGCGGACATAGAGAATATTTATATTGGGGATTACGTTACTTGGATAGTTAGTGTTATAAACAATGGACCGGACACCGCTAAAAACGTGAAAGTTTATGACCAATTGCCGGACGGTTTGAAATACATCAAACACACCACAACAAAAGGAATTTTTAATCCTGAAACAGGAATATGGTCTATTGGAGACTTATCCATAATTGATGGTGAAGTATTTTTGAATATCACTACTAAAGCATTGTCTGTTGGGGAAAAAATTAATAAAGCGAAAGTAACAAGTGACACTTACAACTTAAATGAAAACGAAAGTTATGAGGAAGAGGAAATTGATGTTTTTGAACATGAAGTAAAAGCATATACAGAAAAATCAATCTTATCAACCTATGCTACCGGAAGCCCAATAGCTTTAATTGTTCTTTCAATCTTTACGATTTTGATAACCTCAACCAAATCCAAATAACGAAAAATTAAATCTTAAAAATGATTACATAATCATTTTTTTTCTTATCTTTTTTTGACTGCCATTGCCTATAGAAGTCATGGATTAATGAATGCCAATGACAAAAACATTTAAAAAATTTAAAAATATAATAAATATTATTAAATTCTAATTATGAAAAAAGGTGATAAAATGCCAGAAACAGATTATTTAAAAATACCTCAAAACAGAGTAGGGGCATTGATTGGAAGCAATGGAAATGTGAAAAAATCCATTGAAAAAGCGACTGGTACCATCTTGGATATTGACAGCGATGATGGAACAGTTTATATTACACCTAGAGAAGACATGGAAGATCCGTTAGGAGTCTGGAATGCAAATCATATTGTAAAAGCAGTTGCAAGAGGATTCAATCCCGAAGTTGCACTCAAATTAATTAATGATGATATTTATTTAGAAGTAATCAGTTTACCATTATACATAGGTAAATCAAAAAAAGCCCTTGCAAGACACAAAGGTAGAATCATTGGAAAAGATGGTAAAACCCGTGAAATAATTATGGAAATGGCTGAAGTTGATATGGCAGTTTATGGTAAAACAGTTTCACTGATTGGTGAAATGGATAATATCATGCTTGCAAAAGAAGCTATTGAAATGATTTTGAATGGATCCAGACACAAATCCGTTTATGGATTTTTAGAACATAAAAAAGAAACTTTAAAAATGAAAGAATTTAAAGATTTGGTCGGAATTGAAGACGATAAAATCGAATTTAAAGATGGAATCGACTTTGATGAAAAGGATTTCTAGGAGTTTTTACTTCTAAAACTTATTTTTTTTAATCGGTAAATGCATACCTGATTGTCATTTTTCAGGGTGAACAACAATGCCAATTTCCCGAAGAGTTCTTTTAACAAATATGCTTCAGAGACATAATTCGGATTTTTCATTCATTGCCTAACTTTTTTCTATTTTCAGAAGTAGGAAATTCAAAAATATTATACCCTCAATCCTACAACATTTTATTTATTTAAAAAAATCACTAAATCAAAAATACAATATCAAAGAAATATTACAATTTCCAACTGATTTTAATGGAAGTTAAGTCAAAAAATAATACTATTATAAGCAAACTATTATATACTTTAACCAACATATATAGATAGCATAGTATAAATACTATATTTTCTTTATGTTTTAAAATTATTATTTTACCATATTTTTAAACAAGTAGATAGGGTACTGTAAAAATATTACTTTGCAAATGCTCTCTCACTTGATTTAAATATAGTCATCATAATAAACATAAACATATAAATTTCTAGGAGGAAAATTTTGTCACAACAAGAACCTGGACTCGATTGGAGAAATGATTTTAAAAACTTGACTCCATCCGAGTTCTTTAGAAAAAACAAACAGATGTTAGGATTTACTGGTAAAATCCGTTCTTTAACAATTGTTTTCCACGAATTGATTACAAACAGTTTTGATGCATGTGAAGAATCAGGAATCTTACCGGAAATTGACATCGAATTGAAACGTGTTGATAAGGAACATTACATACTCAGACATAAGGATAATGGTCCGGGTATTCCTGAAGATTATGTAATGAGAGTATACTGTAGTATGTTTGCAGGATCCAAATTCAGAAACATCCAATCCAGAGGACAACAAGGTTTAGGATGTAGTGGTTGTGTGCTATTATCACAAATGACTACCGGTAAACCAGCTCGTGTAATTTCATGCTATAAAGATGGTGATGAAATTAAAGGAGTAAAAATGAAGTTCCAGATGGATGTTAAAAACAACAGAGGAATCCTCATGGAACGTGAAGATTATCCTGCTGAAAGTACTGGAGTTTGTATTGAATTACAATTCAAGGAAGTTTCCTATTCATTGGCTGAACAGGGTGCCTTCGAATACATCAGAAGAACAATGATTGGAAACCCTCATGCAAAAATAACTTTCAGAGACCCATCAGGACATAAATATATCTTCAAAAGAGCTGCAGATATCGTACCAGTACTTCCAAAAGAAGTATTGCCACACCCTAAAGGTGTGAGTGCAGACGACATCATGACAATGGCTCAAAACACAGACAGCAGAAGATATAAAAGTATGTTGACTTCATCCCTTTCAAGGATGTCAAACAAAAGGGTAGACGAAATCGCCGAAATTACTGGAATTGACATGAACAAACGCCCAAAAGCAATGACATTCGCAGAAGCAGAAGCTATTGTTCAGTGCTTTAAGAAAATGAAGTTCATGGCCCCTCCAACTGATGGGCTCATACCAATTGGATCTGAACAAATTGAAAAAGGTATGAAACAAATTCTTAAACCTGAATTTGTAGCAACAATTACAAGAAAACCTGTAACATATAGCGGTGGTGTTTCATTTATTATTGAAGCTGGTCTTGCTTATGGTGGAGACGCAGGTAGAGTAGTAAATGAACAAAGAAAATCAGAAATTATGAGATTTGCAAATAGGGTTCCATTGACTTTCGATGCAGGAAGCTGCGCCATTACTGAAGCTTTAAAAAGCATCGATTGGAAACGCTACGGTCTTAAAGACTTGGATAACACTCCATTAACATTATTTGTAAACATTATTTCAACACAAGTACCATACCTTTCAACTGGTAAACAGAGCGTGTCCCCTGAACCGGAAATTGTTCATGAAATAAGACAGGCAACAATGAAGTTAGCTCGTAAACTTCAAAAGCATTTAAGAGCTAAAAAAGCTGCGAAAGAAAAGGAAAAACGTTCAAAAGTATTCGAAGAATATGTGCCAGTCATCATCGAAGAAGCTGCAAAACTTGGTGAAACTGGAGTTCCAGAATATCAGGAAGTACTTGCAAAAGTTACAAAAAGGGCTCTTGCGGAATTGCTTGGTGAAAAAGTCGAGGAAGAAGAGGAAGAAGAAGAACTTGATGCAATCATCATGGAAGAACTTGATGAACGTGGATACGCTGTTGAAAAAGGAAATAGCACTCTCGATTCTTATATTGAAGACGAAGATGAAGATGATGAACCAGAGGAATAGGTGATTAGATGAGTGAAGTTAACAAAGAAGGCAAATCCCATAAAGAACTAAGAAAAGAATACACCTATAATAAACTTAAAGGTTTAGGTCAAGAAATCATTGAAGAAATTGAAAAACAAAAAGTTCCTAGCATAAGAGTTCCATCTCGTGGTACTGGAAACATTGTTTATGATGATGCAAAAAGATACTACGTATTAGGTGACAGATACGGTAGAAGATCTTTAGGTAATGTGAAACAAATAAGAAAATTAGGTCAGATGGTTTATGTTGCTAATTTTTGTAAAGATTTAGTAGCACGTGAAAAAACCGCTACAATCAGGGAAATGTACTATGTTTCAGAAGGTTGGGGGATTAGTTTTAAAACACAACAAGAATCCAACATCGTAGGAGAAGATTTAGAAGTAACTCTTGGAACTACTCGTGAAGATTTGGGATTAATGCCCGAAGAGGATGGTGCATCCGTTTATGGAGACATCACCTTAATAGATGAAGGTACACAAATCAATGCAACTAAAATGGGAAAATCAGGTTATACCATCTCACCAACAATCGATCAAGTGGAATTGGTGGACTGCAATGTCGATAAAGTATTGGCTGTGGAAACCATGGGAATGTTTCACAGATTAGTACAAGAAAATGCTCATAAAAGATTCAATTGTTTGATTGTGGGACTTAAAGGACAGGCTGCTCGTGCTACAAGAAGATTCATTAAAAGAGTTAATGAAGAACTTAAATTGCCTGTTTATATCTGTAACGACGGAGACCCTTGGGGATTCCACATTGCACAGGTAATCATTTCCGGAAGTGCAAAATTAGCTCACGTTAATCATGACTTAGCAACACCTGATGCTAAATTCATCGGAGTAACTGCATCCGACATCATCAACTATGATTTACCAACCGATAAACTCAAAGATGTTGACGTCATGAGATTAAAAGAGCTTTCAAAAGACCCAAGGTATAAAACTGATTTCTGGCAGACTGAAATTAAAAAGATGCTTAAAATTGGTAAGAAAGCAGAACAACAATCTTTCTCAAAATATGGGCTCGAATATGTAGTAGATACATACTTCCCAGCTAAATTTGAGGAAATGGAAAATTAAGCATAAACTTGAATTTTCCTCCTTCTTTTTTTATTTTTTCCCAGAAAATGCGAAACTTTATATACTATTTTTTATATATACCCCCATAGGTATAGGACGTGTTATTATGAAAGAATGCATGGATAGTGAAAATTTACATAGACGACTTAAAAAAATCATCGGCCAAGTCAATGCAATAGATCGTATGATTGATGAAGATGTAGAATGTGAACAGGTATTAATGCAAGTGAATGCTGCAAAATCTGCTTTACATAAAGTTGGACATATTATTGTCGAAGGACATCTTGAACACTGTGTTAAAGAAGCAATTGAAGACAAGAATGTGGATGATGCATTAGGAGATATCTCATCAATTTTAGAATACTACTCCAGACTTTAATTTTTTTTAAAATAACTTTATATACCTATGGGGGTATACCTATACTAAGGGGGCTGTTTAAAATGAATGTTAAAATTAACAAAAACCAAAAGATAGATTTGATAATTATCATAATCTCTGCAATAAGTCTTATTGCAAGTTTTACTCTATCTCTAGAATATCTCTCTTGGATTGCAGTAATACTATGTGGAATTCCAATATTTAAAGAATGTTTGGAAGGATTAATTTCAGAATTTGATTTAAAAGCAGATTTACTTGTTTCATTAGCAATTATTGCCTCAATAATCATTGGTGAGGTATTTGCTGCAGGTGAAATTGCAACAATAATGGCAATTGGAGGATTTTTAGAAGAATATACCATATCTAAAGCTCAAGGAAGAATTGAAGAACTTGTTAATTTAACACCCCAAGTTGCAACAAGAATTAAAAATAACAAAGAAGAGAAAATATCTGTCGAAGAGGTACAGCTCGGAGATATCCTAAAAGTACTTCCCGGAGAAAGCATACCCACTGATGGAATAATCATAAATGGAGAAACCTCAATTGACCAGTCCACATTAACAGGAGAATCATTCCCAGTAGACAAAAAAGAAAATGATGAAGTCTATAGCGGAACCATCAACCTTTATGGATCATTTACCATGAAAACCACCAAAGTAAGTGAAGACAGTTCATTCCAAAAACTAATCAGATTGGTTGAATCTTCCGCACCGGAAAACTCAAATATTGTCAGACAAGCTGACAAATGGGCGACTATGATTGTTGTAATCGCTTTTACAGCGGCAATTTTGACATATTTATTTACATTTGAAATAATTCGGTCCGTTACAATACTTGTAGTATTCTGCCCATGTGCTTTCGTATTAGCTACCCCAACCGCAATCGCAGCAACAATTGACAATTTAACAAGATATGGAATATTAGTCAAAGACGGCACCTCAATAGAAGAGCTAGCTCAAATTGATGAATTAATATTTGATAAAACAGGAACACTAACAAAAGGAACACCAAGAGTTGTCAATGTTATCTCAAATAACAAAGAAAAACTTTTATATTTACTTGTTTCTTTAGAATCCAAATCAGAACACCCTATAGCAAAATCAATAGTGAAATATTGCAATATTGATGATTTAGCAGAGGTCAAAGATTTTAAAATGCATATTGGAAAAGGAGTGAGCGGAACAATTAAAGGCTCAAAAATAATAGCTGGGAATAAAAAGCTTCTCAAAAGTGAAAAAATCAAAATAAACGATATTAAAGAAAACAAAAAGGGAGAAATTACAATATATGTCGCAAAAGATGGAGAAATTATTGGAAAAGTAATTCTTGCAGACACCATTCGCAAAAACTCAAAACAAACAATATGGGCACTTAAAGGACTAAGAGTTAGGACAACCTTACTTACGGGGGATGTCTATGAAACCGCCAAGTATATTGCTGACGAGCTTAAGATAAGAAATATGAAATCCAATTGCTTACCTGAAGATAAAACAGAATACATCAAACAAGAACAAATGAAAGGAAATAGAATTGCAATGATTGGAGACGGGATAAATGATGCTGCAGCCCTTAAAAAAGCAAACGTCGGAATAGCAATGGGAAACATTGGAAGTGAAATTTCAATTGAAGCAGCAAACATTGCCTTGATTAATGACAATATAGAAGATTTACCGCATTTAATTGCAATTGCCAAAAAAACAATGAAAACAATAAACATGAACATTGCTTTTGCAATGATTTTAAATATAATTGCAATGGTCTTGGCAATTATAGGAGTATTAAATCCAATTGAAGGAGCATTAATCCATAACATCGGATCAGTAGTTGTCGTTCTCCATTCATTTACTTTGTTAAGATATAATTATGTAAGAAAAAACAATGAAAAAATAAAAAAAGTAGGCACTTCTAAAACTTTAAATAACTCAATAATATAATATTAACTATCGACAATAAGGTGATTTATCATGGCTGAAAAAGAAATCAAAGTAGTGGGCATGCATTGTCCATCATGCGTTAATGCTGTTGAATTATGTTTAAAAGATGTTGACGGAATTGAAGATGCCAAAGCAGACTTGGATTCTGGAATCACTACAATCACAATGTCTGGCGATGTAAGTGATGCAGACATTAACGAAGCTGTTAAAGAAGCAGGATTCAAAGTAGAATAGAATCCTACTTACATTTTATTTTTTAAAAATTCTTTTAAAATATCCAATATTTTATTATTATTTTCGCCCACCAGCAGATTATGCCTTACATCATCAAAAACAATCAATTTAGAGTTATGAATGTTATCACAGATATCCTCCTGAATATCGACCGGAGTAATCTCATCATATTTTCCCGCCAAAATCAATGCAGGAATTTCTATTTTTGACAATTCCTTTTCCACATTAAAATCCGAAAAGGCATCAATAGCTTTAATGTATGCTTGAGTATTGGCTGTTTGCGAAGCTAATTGCTTTAAAATCTCCAATTCATCACGATTATTATCAATGACCTTTGAACATAAAACCATAGGCAAGATTAAATCATAAAACTCTTCGAAACCCCTGTCTAAAGCCTGTTTAAATCCATTGAAAATATCCTCCAAATGAGCATCAACCTTGGCAAAACTTGACATCACCACAAGAGAGTCCACTTTTTCAGGATATTTAAGTGCAAAATCAAGGGAGATTGCACCGCCTAATGAAAATCCTATTAAATTGACAGTATCAACATTTAATTCATCCAAAATACTGATTAAAGAATTTATATAGAAATCAAGAGTAATTTCGTCCTCACCCAGTTCAGATTGTCCATGACCCGGCAAATCGAATCGGATAACTTGATAATGGCGTTTAAGATGGGTTGCCAAAAACTCCCAATAATTCAAATCATCTGAAAGTCCATGGATAAAAACCAGAGTTTCACCACTGCCTTCAACTTTATAATGCAAATCCATTTTTTTCAAATTAACACCAACATCTAATTTAACTGAATTTGCTTAAATAATTATCTAAATTTCAACAAAAATTTTATAACAAGCACAACTATAAAATTATTTGTGATAATATGAAATTCTTCAAAAGTTTTATTCTGCTGGTGATTTTAACTACATTGCTATTTACAAGCATTGGATTTGCAAAGGAAAAAATAACTTTAGAGGAACATGATTTTGATTCCCATTTCAAAATGAAAGTTCCCAAAGGAATTTCATTTGAAAAGATTGAAGGCAAACCAAGTAAAAATATTAACATGACAATAAATTATAAAAACGATACCGAAAACATCAATATAGTTTATACGCAATCAACGGGAGCGAAAGACAAATTACTGAAACATTACAAGGAATTAGCTAAAAACAACACCAACATGAAATTAAATACAAAAAACAACACAACAATTATTCATTTCAATGGAGAAAATATTATTGGAGAAACCAATTACCATGACCTGTCGATTGTTGGAGATAACGACAAATATATTCTAATGCAATGCGATAATGAAAGCTTAATGAAATCCATGGCGGAGTCAATTAAATTCAAATAACAATTTTGTTTAAATTGAAAATATCAAATTTTATATAAGTTAAACAACAGATTTTAATCCATATAATAATTTTCTTAAAATGTTATTATAAAAAAAGGGATTAAAATGAAAACTGTTGCAATTAATGGTTATGGAACCATCGGTAAAAGAGTGGCTGATGCTGTAGCCGCTCAAGATGATATGAAAATAGTTGGTGTAAGTAAAACTAGACCAAACTATGAAGCAAGAACTGCAGTTGAAGAAAAAGGCTATCCATTATACATTGGAATTCCTGAAAGAGAACAGTTATTTAAAGATGCTGGAATTGAAATAGCTGGTACCGTTGAAGAGATGATACAGGAAGCAGATGTTGTTGTTGACTGTACTCCTGGAAGTATCGGGCCACAAAACCTTGAAATGTATAAAAAAGCTGGCGTGAAAGCCATTTATCAAGGTGGAGAAGACCATGAATTAACCGGCCTTTCATTTAATGCTATTTCAAATTATGATGATTCTTATGGTGCAGATTACACTAGAGTAGTTTCATGTAACACTACTGGATTAACCCGTACATTATCTACAATTGATCCTATTGCAGACATTAAGAAAGTTAGGGCAGTAATGGTAAGAAGAGGATCAGATCCGTCTGAAATTAAAAAAGGACCAATTAATGCAATTGTTCCAAATCCTCCAAAAGTGCCTTCTCACCACGGCCCTGATGTAAAAACTGTCATGAAAGGTATTGACGTGACTACAATGGCATTGCTTGTGCCTACTACCTTAATGCACCAACACAATATTATGGTTGAAATCAACAATGATGTTGAAACCGAAGAAATCATTGAAGTTTTAGAAAAACGTTCTAGAGTGATTGTTGTTTCTGCAGAAGAAGGATTAGGTTCAACTGCTGAGTTAATGGAATATGCAAAAGAACTTGGAAGAAACAGAAATGATTTATACGAAATTCCAGTTTGGAAAGAATCCATTAATGTTGTAGGTAACGAATTATTCTACATGCAAGCAGTGCATCAGGAATCTGATGTAATACCTGAAAACATTGATGCCATTCGTGCACTTTTAGAAATGGAAAGTGACAACGAAAAATCAATAGCAAAAACCAACAAAGCTATGGGAATATTCTAAATTCCCCCTTTTTTACTATTTTTTTAACTGATTTAAATGAAACATGATGTACTTTTTGGACCTGCCGGAAGTCCTGTCAATTATAAGGGTGCTGCATATAAAGCTCCAAAATATATCCATGAAGAATGTCTTGACTCCTATGAATATCAGACCCCCTATGGAATAAGAATTGGTGAAAAAGCCGCAACTACTTTAAAAGAGGAATCTCAAAAGCATGATGTTTTAGTTTCCATGCATGGCCCTTACTATATCAATCTATGCGCAAAAGATGAAGAGAAATTAGATAAAAGCATTGGCTATCTAATATCATTAGCACGTGTTGGAGAGTGGATGGGAGCATATAGGTTAGTGTTCCACCCAGGCGCCTATATGAATAGAAAACCAAATAAGGCAATGGAAATATCTAAGAATACCATCAACAGATTATTTGAAGAACTTGAAGCAGAAGGCATAGAAGACTTTACCTTTGCACCTGAAACAACAGGCAAACGCGCCCAACTGGGCAATGTAAGCGAAGTAGTTGAATTATGTGCATCATTTGATCACTTTGAACCAACTATCGACTTTGCACATGTTCATGCTCGAGGTCGTGGTTTTTTAAATGAAAAAGAAGATTACAATTGCATTTTTTCAATAATTGAAGATAATTTGGATATTGACCGCCTGCATTGTCACTTTACAACAATCGAATATAGCCAAGGCGGTGAAGTGAAGCACCACACACTAGATGAAAGTGACGAATACGGTCCAAATATCAAAGATTTGCTAGCTAATTTAATAGATAATGGATGGAAAGCAAATATTATATGCGAAACACCGGAACGTGACCTCGATTCACTAAAAATGAAAAAGATATATGAGGATATGATTTAATAATCCTTAACTGAATTAATCAAATCATCCAACTCACTAGTTAAATTCTTTACTTCTTTTTCGCTATTGTCCGCTATATGAATAATCAATTCATCAATGAACTCTTCCAATTTATCGATTATCCTATTCAGACTGTCAATCTTATTGTCCAATTCTTTTTTAATCTTGTTTGAAGGTTTGCTTGCCAAATCAATAATGTTCATTGCAACTTCAACATTATTGTAAAAAACATTGTTACTATTATTTATTGTTGAAATAAACTTATTATAACTGATTTGTGAAGGGTCAAATTCTTTTTTAATTAAATTTAAAGCCTTGGCTACCTTTATATCATACTCCTTGTTTAGGTTTTCGATTTTAATTTTATATTTTAAAAAGAAATCCTTATCATGAATTAGTTCAAGGTCTTCGCTTTGCCCAATCCTGACGCCACAGTTTGGACAGAAGTTATCAGACACTTCCAATCTATATCCACAATTCATGCAAAACTTAAATCCCTCCATAATAAAACCCCTATTTTTTTCTTAATTTTAAAACTACCAATTCTGAATCAGTACCCCACCTCATTGGAGTATCCATAGATCCTACACCAGTTGTTACATGCAAATATTTACCTAAATTATTTTTAAAAAGACCCTTATTATATTTGAAAATTATTTTTGCAAAATTTATCGCAGGATAAAATTGTCCGCCGTGAGTATGGCCAGACAATTGTATATCGAATCCCAATGCGGAAAATTCATCCCAATCATAAGGGACATGATAATTAATAATATTGACCAAATCAGGATTTAAACTATTCCTTATTTCATCACTTGTTGGCATTTCAATATCATCAAAACTAAAAGTTAGCCCATAAATGTTCAAATTCTTAAATTCAAATTTATCGTTATCCAAAACAATAATTCCCGCATTTTCGCAAGCGGCAATAATATTTTCAATTCCCATATAAAAATCATGATTCCCCGGCGTAAAGATTATTGGCATTTTAACATCCTTTAAATCATCAAAATCATGACTTTCAACTATAGATGATCCGTCAGCCAAATCCCCTGAAATTATTGCTATTTCACAGACATCATCCAATTCTTTCAGCTTGTCTGCAATTTGTCTAATGATTTCCTTATGCCTTACAGCACCAAAGTGCACATCAGACAACTGAACGATGTTAATATCTCGATTTAAATTATCCAACTCCAACACACGTTCATTGACAACCAGTTTATGGGCTTTGTAATAATTGTAAACCCCCAAAACAGGAACAATAGCCAACAGCAAATAGATTATCTCAATCGGAATATCAATGAACATCCTTATTAAATAAATTAGGATAACATCTATAAAAAACATTAGAGAAGCCCACATCCAAATGCCATCAACAGTTTGCAGGAATCTTGTAATGTACCTTGATTTTTTTGTTTCAAACAGCATCGGAATGACACGTAATGAACCTAATATCAATGCAGTTATGACTAAAAATGTATCGCTTACTTCCCCAATCAATAAGAACATGTATTTCAATAGGAAAAATTGAAATATGACGTGAAATGGAGTCGATAATAATACTCTCCTTGTTCTGAAACTCATGATTTTGACACCTATTTTTAATTTATGGCAACTACTATAAATAATAAAACATACAAATATTTGAAACGTTAAAAATTAGTGAAAAATCCGGGAAGTGACTTGTTGAAAACTGATAATAAAAAACCAGAAATCAAATCCACTAATCAAAAATCAGCTAAAAAGGAAAATGAAAACAAGGAATATGCTGAATACGTCGTTCTTAAAGCTGTTGGCTATCCATTTGACTTCAATCTAATGGAAAACGACTTTGAAATCAATAACAAAAAATTATTTGAAGAATATGCGCGGGAACAATGGCTGGGATTGGAAGTAAACGAAAATTCCTACCTTTTTGATCAAAAAATCATACCTGATTACGGTTTTGAGATTATAACTGCAAAACCTAACGGTTCAATAATTTCTGAAAAAACCAGAATCAAACTTATTGATGAAGATATTAATAAACTAAAAGATGAAATCAAATTCAACAGCACCCTTAAACTTTCAGACATTGTCGGTCAAAAGAATGCTAAAAATAAAGTTAAGGTTTTAATAAAATATCTGGAAAATCCGGAAAAGTTCGGACATTGGGCTCCTAAAAACATTTTATTTTACGGACTTCCGGGTACTGGTAAAACCATGCTTGTCAAAGCATTAGCCAATGAGCTTGAAGTTCCACTTCATTTAATAAAAGCGACATCATTAATTGGCGACCATGTTGGAGATGGTGCATCCAAAATCCACGATTTATTTAAAAAGGCCAGTGAAAAATCCCCATCAATAATTTTTATAGATGAAATTGATGCAATTGCACTTCACAGATCATTTCAATCATTAAGAGGAGACGTATCCGAAATTGTTAACTCATTACTAACTGAAATGGACGGAATTAGTGAAAATGAATCAGTTATCACAATCGGAGCTACCAATAACCCAAGCTCTCTTGATTATGCAGTTAGAAGCAGATTTGAAGAAGAAATAGAATTTAACTTGCCCAATGAGGAAGAGAGAAAAGAGATATTAGAAAACAACCTCAAAACAATACCATTGGAATATGATTTAGACATTAATAAAATCGTGAAAATTACAAAAGGCATGTCTGGGAGAGATTTAAAAGAAAAAATTCTTAAAGTTTCTCTTCACAACGCAATAGCCCATGACGAAGAAAAAATTACAATGAAAAATATTGAATATTCTCTACAGTCCAGCAAAGTCAAAAATGTTGACATTAAAGGAATGTTCGAATAATCAATTTGAATCAAAAATATACTCAACGGCAGCAAGGATATCCTTATCTTCTTGTTTTGCCGCATCTTTTACTTTTTTAGAAATATCAAAAAATATCTTGTTGACAATGGAATTTGTTAAATTATCTAGAATTTTTACACTACCATCTACATCAGCCAACTTCACACTAGCTTTTTGAGTCTCACGTTGTCTTATCTCTTCCATAGATACTCTTAAATTAGCAAGAATACTGTCAACTTCCATTATTTTGAACGATTCTTTGAGTAAAATATACTCTTCATTGATGATGTTTTCAGCTTCACCAAATTCGTTAATTCTAAGTTGAGTATTGATTTCTGCAATTTCCCTTAAATCATCAATATTGAATAATTTAACCCCAATTTCCATAACATCTTCTGAAATATCACGAGGATTAGCAATATCAACCATCATCAATTCATCATGATCCATATCAATGCTTAAAAGACGTTCTTTATCTATAATAGTATGTGGAGCGCTTGTTGCACTGATTACCAAATCCGCTTCAGCCAAATATTTCTCAAGCTCATTGAATAAAATAGCTTCTCCACCCAAATCTTTTGCAAGTTCGACTGCAACATAATAAGTTCTATTTGCAACAAAAATTGCATTCAAATCCTTTTCAGCGAGTGCTTTGGCAACCAATCTTCCCATTTTCCCAGCACCAATAACCAAAACAGATTTATCATCAAGGCGCCCCATATGTTTTTCCGCCAAATCAATTGCAGCAGAACCTATAGAAACAGAACCCTTATTAATATTTGTTTTATTACGAACAACCTGACCTACATGAATCGCTTTTGTAAAAACCGCATCCAAAACCTTACCACAATGATGGTTCTTAACAGCCTTATTTTTAGAGTCTTTAACCTGACCCAAAATCTGGTCTTCACCGACAATCATTGATTCAAGACCGGAAGCCATTCTTAATAAATGGATAATAGCAGATTGGTCATATTCAATTATAATACTTTGATTTTCATGAGACAACAGTTCCTCATCTTCACAAATATGCTCATTATGAATGTAATATTCCTTCCTATTACATGTGGAAATCTCAATATATTCTCCTATGGAATATTTTTCCTGCAATTTCCAAAATAACTCATCAATATCCTTTGAAATATTCTCCATTGATTGAATATCCGCAATTTTATGGTCAACTCTCAAATTAAGTATCACTATAATCCCCTTATTAAGTTATCAATATATAATTTAGCTTCATCAATTTGATTATTTTTAATGAATTCCTTTATTTTTTCATCCTCAAAGATTTCATAAAGACATTTTCGCCTTTCTTTTTGATTTTCAACAGAATCTTTTAAAATTGAACGTGCATAAGCCTGAAGCTCAATTTCCAAAATATCCTCTTGCGTAATTATTGATTGAATTTTTTTTCTTAATTGACGAGCCATTAATGGACTTTTGCCATTAGTAAAAATAGATATTTCAACATCACCAATTTCAAAGCTTGTAGGAACAATAATATCTCCCTTTTGTGGAAAATCTGCTCGATTTATTAATTTATCGTGAGCAACATCTGAAACATAACCGGACAACTCTTCATCACCACTAGCTATTACAACCAAATCACACCATTCAACCAATTCATCCACATCGTCAACAGAACATAAAACAGCCCCTTTATCTTCCAAATCACTGGATAAATTATTTCCAGCGAGTTTCACATTGGCTCCATGGTCTAAAAATTTATTTGCTCGCCTAGTTGCAACTTCCCCAGTACCTAAAATAAATACGTTCAAATTAGATGTTTTAAAATAAAGAGAAGTCCAATCCATTTTAATCAGAATTTTCAAGTGAACGAGCATGCAATACTTTCACTGCAGCTCTTAAATCATTATTGCATTCAGTCAAAACATTCATTGCTTCAAGTTTGCTTACATTGAATGTTTCAGCTAATGCTTCAGCCTTTTCATCAGGGTCTGGTTTTTTAACACCAATTAACTTTTCAGATAATTCTTTTTTCAAGTCCAAATAATCATCATGACTCATACCCATATTCCTTAAGGTCATGTCTCTTAATGGGCACGGTTTTGATGGCTTACAACACCATACAAGTGATCCAAAACAAGTTCCAGCACCCTCACCTAATCTAGTTTCTCTTCCAAACTGAGTTTTAATTTCAATATACTCCTGTGGAGTTAAATTAACTTCCTGCAAAGCATTTAACACAGGACATGGTTTAATTGGAGGGCAGCAAAAAGCAAGTCCCCTTACATCTCCACCCCTACAAATGTGAGACGGTGCATCTTCCCAAGTCATAATAAACCTCCAAAATAATTTCAGTTCTCTTATAATAACAGCATTATAAAATAATAATATAATTTATTTAAACTATGAATATATAATCTTTTTTGTAATATAGCAATATGAAAAATATTAATTAAAGTTTTTATAATTTAAAATCTTATTTTAATATAGAATTTTATGATTAAAGAAAAAATACAAATTGATGATTTAAACATTACCATACACCGAAAAAACATTAAAAACATGTATCTTCGAGTTTTACCTCCAAATGGAGAAATAATTATCTCCGCACCATTATTTTTATCAGATGAGGACATATCCACTTTTGTAAAATCTAGAAAAGAATGGATTTTAAAAAAGCAAAACCTGATTTTAAACAATAAAATAAAAACACCTCTAAAATACAAATCCGGTGAAAAACATTTCCTTTGGGGAAAGGAATATACCTTACAATTGGTTTCTCAAAATGATTTGAAAAAAACGACAATAGATTATGACAAATCAATAATTTATCTTCCAGTCAATCCAAGAAGCAAAAAAGAAACAAGAAAAAGACGGTTGAATGAACTGTATCGCGAAGAGCTTAAAAAAGCAATCCCTCAAGTTTTAGAAAAATGTGTGAAAATTGTCGGGAAAAGACCCTCTGAAGTTAAGGTAAGGAATATGAAAAATTGGGGAAACTGCAGATATAAAGACAAAAGAATAACTTTGAATTTAAAACTGGCAAAAAAAGACCCGATTTGTCTTGAATATGTGATGATACATGAATTATGCCATCTAATTGAATTCAATCACTCAAAAAAATTTAAAAAATTAATGGACGAATTTTGTCCGAATTGGAAAAAAATAAAAAAAATATTAAATGAATAAGAAGATTACCTATTCTCTTTTAAGCATGTCTTCTTTTTCATCTGGAGTTAATTGTTGAACTATTTCTTCAGGAGTGCCAATATCCAAGATTTTTCCACCCCTCATTAAAGCAGCTCTGTCACAGACATCCAATACGAAGTCCATATCATGGGAAATGATAATGAATGTTTGTTCCAATTCTTCACGTGCTTTTAATATAGAATCAGTTACAACAACACGAGTAACAGGATCCATAGTACCTGTCGGTTCGTCTAAAACAATAAGGTTAGGTTCTTTGATTAAAACCTGCGCAAGAGCAACCCTATGTTTTTCTCCAACACTCAATTGGTCTGGATATTTATCAAGAATGCTGTTAGCCACCGCATCAGTAAATCCTACAGTAGTCAATGCATGAACAGCTTTAATTTTACCAAATTCAGCAGGCAAGTTTAAACTGATTGCATCAGTCAAGTTGCCCAAAATAGTTCTGTGAGGATACAATGAATATTCCTGGTGCAGTAAACCAATATAAGGCATAATACGACCACGGTTTAAAGGACCTACTTTAGTCATGTCAATCCATTCATCTCCAAGTTTGATTTCAATATTACCGCTACTTGGTTCAGTCAAACCCATTAACATTCTTGTTGTAGTAGTCTTACCAGAACCACTTAATCCTACAATACCAAAAATTTCCTCGTTATTGATTTCTAAACTGATTCCATCAACAGCTTTTACAACCCCTCTTTCAATTGAGTAGTAATGCTTTTTAACATCTTCAAGAATTACTTGTTTTTCACCGAATTCAGGGACTTCCGGTTTTTTAGGAATTGGAACAGTTTCCATAAAGTGGTCTACAATTTCATGTGGATTTCCTTCTTCTTTAATTTGACCATCTTCCAACCAGATTACATTGTCAGCTAGTTCAGTCATTACTTCAGGCCAGTGCGAAGTTATTAACATGGTGATTCCTTCATCCTTCACACCTTCTTTTAAGGTATTATGAAGTTTTACCGCAGTTTGTGGATCTAAAGTACCAGTTGGCTCATCAGCTAAAAACATCATAGGGCGTTTAGCCAATTGTCTTGCAAGCACAACTCTTTGTTTTTCCCCACCACTTAAATCACGAGCAATGTGAGTAATCCTATGGTTCATTTGAACCATTTCCAATAATTCCAATGCAAAGTATAATCCTTCTTCATATTCCATATCATCGGGCATTGCCCTCATAACATTCTCAATTACAGTTTCTTCATCATACAATGCAAAGTTACGTTGCAACATGATGGAAATTCTTCTTTTAATACTTGCAAATAATTTTCTTTCAGCATTAAAGAAATCAACTTCCTTAGATTCCAATGTTGCTCCACAACTACATTTTTCACCTACATGGGATGGAGAGTCAACTGCCAAACAATCTGGACATACAGCTAGATTCATTATAATATTACCTGCATCAGGCTTATAATCTAATGTTCCTCTAAGCATGTTAATTAAAACAGATTTTCCACTTCCACTACGTCCCAAAATACCTAAAGTTTCGCCTTCATTAATCTTTAAGTTAATATCTTTAAGAACATCAACACCATCGAAAGTCTTAGTAATATTCTTAAGAGTTATAAAATCCATGAAATCACCTATTGAAATAATTTATATTTTAAACCATTAATAATACTTTCTAATAACAATTGTTTTAAAGCATTAATAATTATTTCCAATAACAATTGTTTTAAAAACATTAAAATTGAGAAATATTGAAGTTCAAATTACCTGAAATAACTGCACGAGCTATTGAAAAGCCATAAACCCCCGTTTTAACCATCTTTTCAATATTACCCTCACAATTTAAAGAATTATTTCCAATTACTTTAATATTTGTATTATCACAAATTCTTTTTACAAGGTCATAATCTGCATCAAAAACATCTTTTTTCATAGCATCAATATGCAAATAATCTGCACCAGCACTTTCAATTAGTTTTGCAACCTTTAATGTGTTAATCCCATCAACATTGGCCCTTATCTTAACTGAAACTTCACAATTCACATTATCAACAATATCAGATATGAATTTCTCCAAATCAGGCCGTTTTAACATTTCTTGTCCACAACCAATAGTCATAATTTCCTCTTGGCGACAATGACAATTAATTTCAACAATATCCAACTCTTTAATTTTAGCAACTTCAATAATCGGTTGTGGAGTTGTTGCCCTAACATTTGCAGATACTTTTACACCTTTGTGAACTTTCTTAATTGAAGCAACTTCATTTTCAATATGTGAAAATATCTCCTCTAAAGGAAAATCAAATTCTTTTCTTCCCCTTTCAACAATTTTCCTACTTGCTTCGATTGTAGGGGCATCCAAACTATAGCCACCTAAAGTAGCTACATCAAAACCAAACGGAATAATCTTATTCAAAAATCCTGAATCTGTAATCCCCGCCATTGGAGCAACTACTTTCATCATAATTCCACTTAATATTCTTTTTCTATTACCCAAGTCCACATCTCATTATTATTAGCACGAATCTCCTCTAAACCGATATCAGCCATATATGCGGCATCTTCCGCATTTTTACCTCTGCCAATACCTGCTTTAAGTTTAATTCCAATTTCTTCATCAATTTCAACCATTATCTCTTCAATTTCCTTTTCAGATAATCCATTGCATGGAGACATGAAATTATCTCCCCCAATGAAGAATAATAATGCTCCTTTTTTAATCAATTTAGTCATCAAATAATGTTGAGCCTTATTGACCATGAAACTGGTATCAAAAGCAGATTCTATATCGGTTAAAGTTTCAGTTACACTGTTAATATCAATATGTGCGGCCTGCACAAAACTATCTTCTTCACTGACTAAACTATCAACGGCCAAAATTTCTTTTCTTTCCCCTGATTGAGCACTACCCGCTTTTTGAAGAGCAATAGTTGCTAATTTTTGAGCTTCATGAGGAGTTTCAGCAGCTCCAACACCCATACTTATAGTAATTGGGTATCTGTTTCTGATTGACCTTTGAATTCTTAAATGATCCTCTTCATTAAGACCATTGGAAATCGCAAGTAAATTATCAAATCGAGTAAAGAAAACTAACCCTTTTTTATTACCGAAATGATTATTTAAATCAGCGAATAAACTAGCTTGAAGCATTTGTAAATCAGATTCTGTACGTGGCCTCGGAGTTACTGTCCATGGCCCGTAGTTGTCAATTTGTATTAATGTCATTTGTATCATTTGATAATCGCCCCTTTTCATTAAGGAATACTATCTATAATTATTTGTGCTAAATTTTTCTTAGCACCTAAATTATTCATTATAGTATTTGTAATTGTTACCTTATTAACTATTTGATTTAATTGTGATTTTTTATCATAATCTTTGCAATCAACTACAATGTTATCTAAAAAATCTCCATATAGTGATGCAACTCCAACGGATGAAACATCAATATTTAGTGCTTTCATGAATTTGCTTGCCGGACCTGAAACAGAATCGGAACCGATAATTGGAGATACGGCAATAACATATGTGTCTTTTAAAGCATCACGAACACCTTCTAGAGATAATATTGGTGAAATTGAAGTGATTGGATTTGATGGGCCGATAATAACTGCACGAGAATTCCTAATGGAATCAACAATCCCTTTTGCAGGCGAAACATTAGAGAATTTAATATCTAAAACTTCAGGTTGTGATTGATGTTTAATTAAAAAATCATGGAATTCCAGTTCACCAATATCCGTGATTATTTTAATATCCGAGTTTTCATCACTCATCGGAATGATTTTAGATTTGATGCCCATTTTTTCTGCTTGAATCTCAACAGCTTTGCTAAGACCATATTTTTTCATCAATTGTGTCTTTTGTATTTTAGTAGCCCTGTCAACATCCCCAATTCGAAGCAGTTCAGGACAACCAATCTCTTCTAAACGTTCATGAGTGATAAAAGTATCACCTTTAACACCATACCATAACTCGTCATTTATCATGTCTGACATGGTGTACAGTACAGTATCAATGTCTGCGGAGACATAAACTCCGGAAAAATAATCATTTTCTAAAGTATTCACAATAATTGTTAATTCACTTGGATTTACAATTTCTTTTAGTCCTTGGAGCAATTTTGGAGTGCCTGTGCCCCCTGATAAAACAGTAATCATAATTTCACTTATTTCCTAAATACATCAAATTCTTTTGGCATTATAATGGATTTCATGTCTGAATCAACATTTCTTAAAAGATCAAAACTACCAAATCCCCTAATTAGAACAACAGGCAATCCTTCATCAGCTTGACCCATAATTAATGATGCTGCAGCAGCCAATTCATCCCCAGTTGCAATTTCAGTAGTTTCCAATTCACGACCATATAAATCTTTTTCACCAACTCTCCTCCACAATGGAGAAATTCCTGAACATCCAATTGCAGTTCCAACAGCCCCAAATCTAAATGCTCTACCTTGAGTATCTGTAATTATTACTGCGATTTCTTCACCGAATTCTTTTTCTAAAAATTCACGGATTTCAAAGGCAGATTTGTCCGGGTCAACAGGCATAGGAGTGGCTAATCCATCACCAACATTGGACTCGTCAATACCTGCATTAGCGCAAACAAAACCATGTTTGGTTTCAGTAATTATAAAATTAGGCCCAACCTCAACAACTTCATTGGACTCATTTAAAATAGCTTCAACCAATTTAGGATCTTTTTTAGATTTTTCAGCCAATTCAATTGCTTCATCGGAAGGATTTAACTCACCAATTCTAATGAAGTTACCTTCTGACTTAGAAATCAAAGTTTCAGCAATTAAAATTATATCACCATGATTAACAGAACATCCTTGTTTAATAATTGCATCTCTAATAATCTGTGAAATATCACTGTTAGTGTCAACAATCGGAATATTCTCTAAACCAATCAATTCAATTGTCATAATATCATCATAAAAATTAAAAAAATAAAAAATTATGGATTATAGACATCTATAGTCCATTCTCCATCGAAAACAGTACCGCAAGAAGTTACAGGCTTTTCATAATTAGCAAATGTACCCTCATCAAAAATAAACTTAGCAGATTCGGTAGCTGTTTTTGCATCAAATTCAACTTCATCAGGCACCTGACTGCCATATGTTGAAATAAATACTGCTTTACCATATGGAACAGCTTCAACCAACAATTTTTTATCGTTGACAATTCCAACATAACATTCATATTCCTCTTCATTGTCAGTTGATGTGACCGCAGCAACGATTCTTGGAGTATTATAATCATCTTTTTCATAATCCATAGTAAGCAGGGAATATGCCATAGCATCTTTAATATTCATGCCTAAAGCAATCTTATCTGCTATAACATCAGTATGAGCACCATTAGATATGACAGCCACACCATCTACAATACGAAGACAGTTATATGCAATATAAGTATTTTTATAAATATCCTTTTCAAAACCTTCTATTGGAACAATAGATGCATGATTATCAAATTTCAAGCATTGTCTATTTGGAAATGACCTACTTGATACGCGATATGCTGCAAAAGGTTTACCATCATTATTCATCCCAATTGATAAAATTCTCCCAGTATACATATTCATCCCTCAAATTTAAACTTCCGGACGTTTGACCGCATCTTGAACTGAAACTCCTGATGGAGTAGTAATAACTATTTCGCCAGGTTTGATTTGAATCTGTCCACCGTCAATTACTTGTGCTTGTACACCTACGGCACTACCCGCAATTGCATCCGAGCGATCTTGACCATTAACAACAACCTTGTGCAGATTTGCGACAGGAACTACATAATATTCCGCATCACCAGAAACATCAGTGACATTTGGTTTTCCAGTTGCATCATCTGCAACAGTAGAGTCATCAGTTTGAATATCAGTTGCTGAAAAGTTACTTGTAACTACTAAAAAAATCATGATAGTGAATAAAATGTCAATAAAAGGAACTAAATTAATACTTGGTTTTTGATCAAGAACCTTCTTTTTATGTTTTTTAACATCAATAGCCATTTACTCACCTATTGTCTTAGTTTACTTTCAGTAATTTCAGCATTAACATTACACTTTTCTAAAATAATATTCGAAATACTTTTATCTAACATACTTGGTTTAAACGAAACCTTAATATTAGCATAAGGGTCTGAAATCAATCTAGTATTAACAACACCTTCAGCTTTTTGAAGAGCCTCTAGAGCACATTCAACATTGGAATCAACTCTAACTTTAACTACCGCATAACCCCAATTGGTCATCTTTGTAGCAAGCTCAATTTTATCCATTTCAGCATCAATTAATTCTTGAATATAAGTATAAATTGGAAGTAGAATAATTGCTACAAAAAGACCCATGATTGTAGTAGTTAATGCAATATAAATACCTTCAGCCATAGCTGCTGAATCAGGATTAACACCTAAAGATTTAAATGTCATCCAAATACCAATAACAGTACCTATTAAACCTAAAAATGGAGCCAACTCTGTGATAGTTTTAATAGTGCCCAATCCTTTAGTCATTTTTGCTACTTCTACAATGAAGATTTGTTCCATACTTTCTTCAACTTCAGTTTTATTTTTATAACCAATCTTTAAAGTTTCAGAAATAATTCTAGAAATTGGATTTTTAAAACCATTAATTTGTTTTAAAGCCTCAACAGCGCCACCCCTTTCCATAGAAGCAGTTACAACGCCAAATATTTCAGTAGTGTCAACTTTACTAATTTTCTTAAGGTATGCGATTTTTCTAATAGAAATGATAAGCCCATAAACACCTACAAAAAGAATAATGTAGGTGATAATCCCACCTTGAGTAAAAATATCAACAACACCATTGAAAAATGAAGTAATAAACTCAATAATCATATTCATCCTCTATTTTATCTCATATTGAAAAAAATATATAAAAATAATTTTATTAATTCATATACTTAAATATTATTTAAAAATTAGATAAAAATCATTTCATCTTAGAAACGGTTGCCCAAGATTTTCTAACAAAATCAGGCATTTCATCATAAGAATAATTTGTTAAAAATTCTTTTGTTGTGGGGTCAGAAGGATATCCCGAACCAATTCCTCCCATTTTGATATAATCTTTATTAATTTCTGCAATTTGAGCATCTCTTTCAGCTTTTGCTATAATTGAAGCAGCGCTAACCTCAATATATTTATCATCAGCCTTGTGTTCGGCAATTACATCAACACCTGTTGTCTCGCAGAGATTAGTTTGAAACCTTTCAGCCTTAACATCAACAGCATCAACAATTGCTTTTTGCGGATTCAATTTAACTATCAAATCTCTCATAGCATTTTTTTCTATGTTATTAAGGTTGATTCCATCAGCTCTCATTTGGTCAATCTCTAAAGCAGAAATCACAACGATTTCATAATCAAACATCTTTTTTAATTTTCTAGATAGAATGGTGCGTCTATGAGGAGCCAATTTTTTTGAGTCCTTAACACCCATTCTTTCAAGAACTTTGTCCATCTTTTCAGGAATAATCACTCCTGCAATTACCAAAGGACCTAAAACAGAGCCTCTTCCAGCCTCGTCAATACCCAAAATATCCATAAAAATCAACAAAAAAAAGTAAAAAAAAGAAATAAATAAAATATATTTATTTCATTGCCCTGAGACGAACTTCAGGTTCTAATGCAAGCGGTTCTGCAGCAACAATAGCAGTACCTTTTGCTACAACAGTCATAGGATCTTCAGAAATTTCAATAGGAATAGAAATTTCATCAAAGATTCTTTCTTTTATTCCACGAAGTCTGGAAGTTCCGCCAACAGCAACAGCATTATTGTAAACACCCATCATTAATTCCGGAGATAATCTTTCTAAGATTATATTTAATCCGCCAATAATTTGTTGCATGAATGGTTCTACAGCATCAGCAACCAACATTGAATCAATGACAACTTTTTTAGGTCTGTTAGTTTCTAGAGATTTACCAATAACCTCGACACTTAAGTTTTCAAGTTGTTCACTGCAATGAACCATACCCACTTCAATTTTTGCGGATTCTGCATCATGAATACCAATAGCTACATCATATTTTTCGGCAACAAGTTCCACTATTTTATTATCAATATCATCTCCACCGCATCTAACAGTTTCAATATCATTAATACCGCCAAGAGATATAATTACAACATCAGTAGATCCAGCACCAATATCAATAACCATAGTGCCATTTGGTTCAGCAATAGGTAATCCTGCACCAATAGCGGCTGCTAATCCTTCACTGATAACTAAAATATTTTGTGCACCAGCTTTTCTACCTATTTCTTCAGCAGGATTCTTTTCTACTTCAGATGCATCACCTGGAATTCCGATAACTATTCTTCCAACACTTTCACCCTCATTGATACCTATTTGCATTGCTTTAATGAGTAATGCTTGTGCTTGAACAACATTTTCAATAACTCCTTTTTTCAAAGGTCTTACTGCAAGAATGTCTTCTGGAGTTCTTCCAAGCATTCTTTTTGCTTCTTCACCAACAGCTAAAACTTCTGATGGGTCATCTTTTTTAACAGCAACGACAGATGGAATTTGGTATAAATCAAATTTATCTCCTGAAGGTTTTGCAATAACTGTGTTTAAAGTTCCTAAGTCAATTCCTAAACTATTGCTAATAACTTTAGTATTAGTAACTTCCGGTTCTTCCTCATCTTTTCCAAAAATATTCATGATTAGTCCTCCGTTACAATATCTTTAAAATCTATAACGAAAATTTTATTTGATGTAGCGACACTTTGAACCTTCCCAATATGAATTTCCTTATCAACAGAAAGCAAAATTGTTGATAAAACAACTTCATTAGCATTGTAAAAGGGCTTCAAAGCAGTTTTGATGAAGTTTGGTAATCTCACTTCATTACTTATATCGATATTTATAAAGCTGGTAGTTTGAGATTCTTGTAAGATTGCAAATGGAATTTTTGATTTTTCAAGGATTGACACAACATTTCTTATTACATCATCAGGTGCAACAAAAGCCATTAAATTAGGCTCTTCAGTTAGATACTTACGCGGAATTTTGACAAATGCCCCTCCACGTTTATCAGTTTCCCTTTTGAAATCGTTAATTATAATCGAATTACCATAAAGCATGATAAAATCGAATTTTTTATCCAATTTACCTTCTCTTAATATAACATGTTCCCTAAATAGGATTTTAACGTTATGATTTGATGCAATGGCCTTATAAGCCATTTCATCTATTAATTCCGCATTTCCTGCAATAACACACCAACTTTTTTCGATTTTATAATCTTTATCTGATGTAATCATCGCAGCTTGCCTGAGAACACGTATATTATCTTCAATCATTTAAATACTCGCATTATATTAATCTAAATATCATTTAACTTAATCAACAGCATTAAAAACCGAAAATAATTAATTTAACTTTCAATTTTTTTGCTATTAAATAAAGTCTAACAATTAATATTTTTAAAAACTATTATTATATATATTTTATCTTTCATGCTTATTAATCGAAAATAAATAAATAATTATAACTTTTTAAAAGATTTGTAAACAAAACCAATATTAGAATTAAAAAAATAAATCAACTTTAAAGTAAATTTTAAAATAACAAGTAAAAATTTTTCAATATGAAAAAATAACACTTATAAATAATTAAAAATAAATATAGTAATAATAAGGCGAATTACAAGATAAAATTAATAAGAAATGACTAAGAAAGTATTACTGGAGTTAAAACATGGAAATTGAAAAAACAAATATTCAAAATTTTTTAGCTATATCCGACTTTGTATCCTTATTAAACATGAGTTCCGGATTTTTATCAATATTATGTTCAATAAATCATAATTTTGAACTAGCAGCCATTTTGATGATAATTGCAATCATGTTTGACTCCATAGATGGTTGGGTAGCTCGAAAAACAAATAGAAACGATACTTTAGGTTTTGGAAAAAACATAGACTCCTTGTCTGATGCCATATCATTTGGTGCCGCTCCAGCAGTATTCCTCTACACATCAATTAACCCCACATCAACCATATTACAGTTAATCGTAATACTTGTTAGCTTATTGATTGTTGTTTGCGGAGTTTTGAGATTAACAAGATATAATGTAATTGCAGACCATATAAACATTAGCGGATTTATTGGATTTCCCATTCCAGGAATATCATTAATAATTGCTACATATTACCTAAGTGGATTATACAACACATATATTGCATTAATCTTGAGCATCATAGTTTCAATACTTATGATTAGCCATATCAAATATCCTAAATTCTCAAACATGCCCATAATTGCAATATCTTGTATACTTATTGTATTAATCATCATTCCAATACCAACCGTATTTTTAAATATTAATATACCCGCATTAATATTGTTATTATTCTGTTTATACTACCTTCTTAGCAATTTAATTAAAAAATGAGACAAAAGTACTCCCATTAATTAAATTAACCATCTAAATTTATTAAAAAGGAGTATTTACCATGAATAAAAAACCAAGAGATCCATTATATCCCAAAGGTTTTGAAGAAATAAACAAACAAAAAGAAGTATTACCGAAACCAAAACCAAAAAAAGATGAACTATCATCATTGAAAAAATTAAACCATAAATTAGGAGTTTATTTAAGCCCCAGTACAACAGACGTGACTGAAAATGAAAAAAAGAAGAAGATTGGAGTTATTATAACTTTATTGATTGTATTCACATTAATTGTTTCTTCCTATTATTTCATAATTTATGAACCCTATCAAAAAGAATTATCACAGGAAAAAACAATGAAATTAAACGAACTTCATGAATTATACTCCGGAGCATTGGCCACATCACCAAATGCCATGACTTTAGAAAATGAAATTGAAAATGGAAGAAACATTGAAGAAGTTGAAAAGATAGACATTTTAATTCCCGCAACAAAGGATTGGAAATCATATCATCAAAAATCAATTAGGTCAAGTTTGGACAAATATAACAGGACAATGGCTGTTTATTCAAATGAAAGTAAGAATGTCATAATGTCTGAAGATGACGCAATGAAGCTTGTTAATGAAAATGATGCTAAAATCTTATCTAAAATCCAATTTGAAAAACCGAATTCCGTTTCAGTGCCTATTCTAATTTCACGACTTCAAGCAGGAGCAGGTTTAATAACCGTTGGGAGCATGGTGGACGTATATTCTAATTTGAATAATACCGAGGACGGTTTTAACCCAAATAACACAAGTCCAGACATAAGCGGCTGTAAAGTACTAGCCATAATGAGATACGAAGAAAATGGAGAAGTGGATTCAGAATATTCAAAATCAAATACTATTGTAAATGGAAATCAAACCAATCCCCATGAAGACACTAAAAAATTCTCATCAAATGTGTTAGAGATGATTAAGGGAAGCATGATGAAAGGATATGATGAAAAGCAAACATTTCAATTACTCAAAGATTATGGAGTAAAGCTATCAGATTATGAAAGACAGATTAATTTAGGTGATTTGGATGCCCAGTACATGCTTTTAATAGAAACTCCTCAAGACAAAGTCAGTTATGTGATAAATAATATGGACCATATCGTATTAACTATTCCAACCGCAAATGCTCCAAATTGGATGATACCTGAAATTAATTCAACATATTAAAATTAATATATCAGATTTAACAAAAGGGATATTATGAAAAGGCCAAGTATTACAACAATAATAGTTATCATATGTATTTTAATAATAGGATTATATGCAATGGGAGAAGTAAACTATTTTTCCACCAAAATGGTTCTTGAAAGGAATGTTGACTCCCCTATAATCTATATTCCAGCAATAGGTGTCGAAGAAAAAATAAACAACGTGTCCCTTTCTCAGGGAGTAATGCATGAACAGGACTCATATACTCCGGATAAAGGAGACGTTTTAATATTTGGACATAGAACCCTCCAAGGTTCGCCTTTTTTAAGACTTAATGAACTTAATAATGGAGACACATTAATACTTGAATGGCCAGGAATTGGGGAATTAACTTATACTGTAGTAAATCAAACCGTAGTGCCTGCAACCTATGAACTTAATGCACAGGAAAACGGAGACCGCCTATATTTAATTACCTGTGATCCAATTGGGTCAACCGAAAACAGATTAATTATAGAAGGACAATTCAGTAGCGAAAAGCCTATAAATACTACAATAATACAAGACAACCCTCAAGAATCAAATGCGCTAATTATAACAGCAATATTTTTAGTGGTTGGAGTTATATTTTCATTTTTATACCCTAAAGATAATAGAATCTATATTCTGGTTACTGTCTTAATAATATCCGCAATTCTATTTTATTGTTGTATGAATCCAATCCCTTCGGAATTAATATATGATAAAATAATCTGGTTAAATGGAGGAATATAATTGGATGTGGATGAAACATACTTTTCAAATATAACCAAAAGAGAAAGAGCAATATTTGAAGGTGCAATAAGTATGGGAGCTTTATTCCACCAATTTGTAGGAACTCCCGTCAATAAAAATTCAAAAAAGAGCTTAGAAATAAGCATGGAAGAATCTTTGAAACTGCAGCCGGCTATTGAAGATGTCAAAGTTGAAATTAGATTTGACAAACTAGAAGAATCGATGACTGAATTTGACTACACTTCATTGACTGGAGACATGTTGGATGTCAGAATTTTTACAAAAGTGGATGATGTTAAAGCAACTATAAGAATTGAGTTTATTGAAGAACTTAATTATCCATTAATGTATGTTGAAAAAATAGATGAATGATGAGTTAGTAGATTTCCTTTAAATCTTCTAACAATTCTTTTAAATGACTTTTTTTGATGTGATTCATCAATACAACACGAATAGCCTCAGTAGGACATTTAGCAACAGAAACTTTCCATCCCAATTTTTCTAATTTTTCTGCAAATTCGTGAGTTTCAATACTTGGATGATTAAATGCCAAAAGATTTAATTCAGGCTCACAAACAAGTTCATAACCAATTTTTTCCAAACCTTCCTTTAAAAAATAAGTATTTTCCATTAATTCCTGAGCCATTTTTGAATATCCTCTTTTACCAAAATAATTTATTATTGCATATGTAGCTGCAGAAGATGCCCCCAAACGAGTTCCAACAATAGTAGATTGAGTTTTAACTGTTAGATAAGGAGAATCAACAGCCATAACATGCAGATATTCCTCTTTCCTAAAAATAATGCCTCCTGCAGGAATTGGAGCCAGACCCATTTTGTGAGGGTCAACAGTGATAGAACAAACACCATCAAGTGAAAAATCAAAAACAGGCAAATCATAACCTGCTTCTTTTAAAAATGGAATTGAAAAACCTCCAAATGCTGCATCAACATGGAAATAAATATTATTGTCATGAGCTATTTTAGAAATTTCTTCTATTGGATCTATTAAACCTAACTCTGTTGTACCTGCAATAGCCACAATAGCAACAGTCTTATCGGAAATTGATTTTTTAACTGACTCGACATCAATCTTATAATTGTCATCCAATTTTGCTTCAACAATTTTTAAATTTAACATGTCTGCTGCTTTTTTAAATGAAAAATGTGCAGAACTTGGAATAATAATTTCTCCATCAACAATACATTTATATTTCCTTGCATGATTTCTAGCAGCACGAATAGCCATTATATTCGCTTCAGTCCCACCGGTTACAATATTACCATAAGCATTATCAAGAGACAATAAACTACCAATAGATTTTATAACCTCATCTTCAAGAGATTTGGTTCCTTTAAATAATCCCGGATCTCCAAGATTAGTATCTAAGAAGTTGCAATAAACTTCTTTAGCAAATGGATGTGCCTGTGTGCACATAGAACCTAAAATTCTTCCATCCTCATAATCATAATCCAGTTTATGAATTTCAGATAACTTTTTTAGAATATCCTCTTTGTCTATTGGTTCATCTTGCATAAAATAACCTGATTTAATAAATAATTAGTAAAAATAATAAAAAAAAAATAAAGAATAAAAATTATTCTAAACGTTTACGAGCAGCGTCGAGAATAATTTTTTGTTCAGCACGAGCAACAGTTTTTCTAACTTCAGCTACGGCATCTGCATTTGATGATACACTTGTAATTCCAAATCCTACAAGTTTTTCAACAATGTGCGGTACACTACCAGCTTGACCACAAATACTACATTTTACACCAGCTGCAACACATTTTTTAATTGTTCTTTCAATTAATTTCATTACTGCAGGGTGTTCTTCAGTGTAATGCTTTGCAACAAACTCATTGTTTCTGTCAACAGCAAGAGTGTATTGAGTTAAATCATTGGTTCCTAAACTTACAAAGTCTATTCCAATATCAATATACTCATCAATCATTATTGCCGCTGCAGGAATTTCAACCATCATTCCAAAGTCAACATCTTTGTGAGGCTCTAATCCTATTTCGGAACATAATGCTTTAGCCTGAACTAATTCAGAAGGACTTTGTGATAATGGAATCATAATACCAATGTTAGTATATCCTTTTTCATGTAATTTTTTAATAGCTTTAAATTCACATTTAAGGATTTCAGGTTGATCAAGTTCTCTTCTAATTCCTCTCCAACCAAGCATTGGATTATGTTCTCTAGGTTCGTTTTCCCCACCTTCCAATGTGATGAATTCATCAGTTGGAGCATCCAAAGTTCTGTACCATACAGGTTTTGGATAGAATGCATCTGCCACAATCATGACATTGTCTGCAATGGTATCGATTAGTTCATCTTCCCTACCGTCAGCAATGAATTTGCCCGGGTGAACACCTGCTGTTAACATTAAATGTTCAGTTCTTAAAAGTCCGACACCATCTGCACCTGTAGCTGCAGCTCTCTCAGCAGCTTCAGGCATACTTACATTAGCTTTAACTTCAGTTACAGTTAAAATTGGAGTTTCTGCAACATTTGTTGTAACTGTTACCTCTTCAGTTTTAGTATCGGAAATACCTTCAAATACTAATCCTTTTTTACCATCTAAAGTAACACCAGAGTTTTCGGCTAATGTAGTTGTAGCATTGCCAGTACCTACAACACAAGGAATTCCAAGTTCACGAGATATGATGGATGCATGACAGGTTACTCCACCTTCATCAGTGACAATACCACTAGCTCTTCTCATAGCTGGAACCATATCCGGAGTAGTCATGGTTGTAACCATAATATCTCCATCTTCGATTTTGTCTAACTCTTCAATATCTAAAATAATTTTTACAATACCAGAAGCCATTCCCGGACTTGCTCCAAGACCTCTGACAAGAACTTCACCTAAATCAGATGAAACATCATCATCATCAGCCTCAACATCCACATCACCTAAAGTAGTGATTGGTCTGGCCTGTAACAAGAATAAATTACCATTTTCAAAAGCCCATTCAGTATCCATTGGTTCACCGTAATGAGCTTGAATTCTCTTACCCATTTCAGTTAATTCAATTAATTCTTCATCAGATAAAACTCTTTCATTTCTTTTCTCTTCAGGAACATCAACTTTTACACTAGTACCATTCTCATCATTAGTGTACATTACTTTTTTATCACTAACTGTCACATTGATGATATCATTGTCCTTTTTATCAACTTGATAATTATCAGGAGTTACATCACCAGATACTACAGCTTCACCAAGTCCCCAAGATCCTTCGATTAAAGCGATTTCTTCACCAGTAGATGGGTTTACAGTAAACATCACACCTGCTTTATCAGCATTAGCCATTTTTTGAACAACTACAGCAATAAATACTTTAGAATGTTCAAAATCATTTTCTTCTCTGTAGAAAATAGCTCTTGCTTCAAATAAAGAAGCCCAACATTTCCTAATATATTCCATTACTTCATCGTTACCGGAAACATGTAAAAAAGTATCTTGTTGACCTGCAAAAGAAGCTTCAGGCAAATCTTCTGCGGTAGCTGAAGAACGAATAGCCACATCAGTATCATCTTCGCCAACTCTTTGACAAAGTTGATTATAAGCTTCAACAATTAAAGTTGTCATGTCTTCTGGAATAGGAGTTGAAACGATTAAAGACTTAATTTCTTCAGAAGCAGCTTGAAGAGCTTTAGTATCATTAATATCAATTTTATCAAGAATGTCCATTACTTGACTATTGATTCCAGAGTCTTCCATGAACTTTTCATAAGTTTCTGCGGTTACTACAAAACCTGGCGGTACTGGAATGCCCGCTTGAGTTAATTCACCCAAATTAGCACCTTTTCCACCTGCAATTCCAATATCAGATTTGTTTAAATCCTCAAATTTTATAACATACATGAAAAATAACCTCTTGGTTTGAAAATTATTAATATATTGACAATAGTTTAGATAGAAAAAACATGGCCAATTATATAATATTAAGTTTAAATTTTAATGTTTAAATATTTAATCATGAAAACTAAAAAAAGTATTAAAAAATAATAAATGAAAAAAAATAGAAAAAAAGTTAAGTAAAATAATCTACTTAATTAAGTCTGCACCTTTGTCGACAACTATTTTACATGGAACTGGTATTTTCATACCTGCTCTTTTTAATGCAACTTTAGCTTCTTCAAAGTTTTTTTCTTGACAGTCAATAGTAATAATTCTTTGACCTTTTTTAACAACTGCTTCAACACTGATAGGTTTACCAAAAGCATTTCTCATACCACTTTGCACCCTATCTGCACCTGCACCGGTTGCCATTGGATTTTCTCTAACAATTTGATGAGGATAAACTCTTAATTTTAAATGATAACCCATTCTACCTGCAGCTCTTTGCATTAATCTGTTAGAAGCAATCCTTGCAGCCTCTAAAGAGTTGTGTCTAATTTGAGTTGGTTTTTTAACAGCTAAACTTACAGAAACTGGAAATTCATCTCTTAAATTTCCCATATCGTATTGTACGATTCTTGAATTTGGGGTTTTTCTAATATAATCTCTTCTTGTATAAGCACGAACCATAATTATTCCTCCGAAATAAAATTGACATGTTAAAACATGTTTAATTAAAAAATAGCTATGAATTAATGATTTTTATAAAATAGCTATATAAAAATTATATATCGTAATATAATAGAATACTTAAATATATTAATTTAGTTATTAATAAAGGTTACCCTATTTTCAAAATATAATAACAAAATTATAATAAATAATAACATAATAAGATTATACATTGATGAAAAGATCAGTGATTACCTATGAAAATAAAAGGAAATATTGTATTTAATTATAAGAATGAAAAAGACGCTAAACTCATATTTGATTCATTAGAAATAGATAATGAAAATTTTGTTGAATCTGAATTGTGCGATAGCAAAATAAATTATAATATTGTGTCCAAAACACTTGGAAGTTTCCTTACAACTGCAGATGACTTAATTGCTTCTGAAATAGTGTCCGAAAAAATAATTAAAACTGCAAAAGAATAACTTTTTTAATTTACATTTGAAAATATCTAAAAAAATACAAACAAATGTTTTAAAAACATTATAAATGTCTTTAAAGCATATTTGTAAAAAAAACTATCAACCATAGCAAGTTTTATATAAATAAAGAAAAATATATTAAATTAATATATTAATTATTAAGAGAGTGTTAAATTATGGCTTGTCATTATCATCCGGAAAGAGAAAGCACTGATACATGTGCGATATGTGGAAAACAAATTTGTAAAGAATGTGGTTTAGAAATAGCTGGCAAAATTTATTGTAAAGATTGTTTGCAAAAAATTATTGGTATCGAATCAGAAGCGAAAACTACTGAAACACCGGTACAAGAATCAGTTATACAAAAACCAGAAGAAAACATATATGCTACTCAACAAGAAGAAGTCCAATATGATTCTAAAGAATCTATTGTACAAGAGTATGGGGTAAGTGAAGACTCACCATACAATATCAGAGACAACATTGAATATTCTGGAGGACTCGAGTCTTCTTACTTACATGAGGAAGAACCAGTTCCACAAGCTCCTCAAGCAATGCCTAAAGAAGAACCTGCTCCAGTAATGACCCAAAAAGAAATTACCCCTCAAGCAGTAACCAGAGAGGATGATTTCATATACCCTGATCATTCTTATGAACCTGCACCAACAAGTGCAAGGCTTGATTTAGAAGACAAATATGAAAAATATTTAGATGATTTATACTTTGATGAAAAAGAGATTCCTTTAAATGAACAACTTGCAAAAGATGAAGAACAATATGGATCTTTAACTAGAAAACCATATCAACCTAAAGAAACACCTGCTAAAAATCAAAGAGCAGAAACTCCTGAAGAAATGGAAGCAAGAATCAGAGCTGAAATTTTAAGAGAACAAGGAATGGGATTTGGAAGTCTTAAAAATGAAAAAAATATCCATAATCTAAATTATCAAGAGGAAAAAGAACCAATGGGAGTTGTTGATATATTATTAACAATACTTTTAGTTATTGTTATCTTAGTTGTGGTGTACTACTTAATTTACTTGTTTATATTACACAACACTTATCCTACATTCATGGATGCATTGTTTGGACTTAGAAATCCGCAAAATGTTATCAACAATCTTTTAAGTGGTCGCGTTTAAATAATGAAATATTTTCATTATTTACCTTTTGCTTAAATCTTTCCAAACACTCTTCATTTTTATATCCTAAAATCCGAATATTTGCAGGATATTTCTCAATATATCCTGAAATTCTATTTTTTTCAATCGGATTTTCTAAAATACTTAAAATACGTTCCTTAAAATGTGTTGAAAATCCGAACAATATTGATTTTTTTAAATCATCCAAATTATCAAAAGGCCTATTGTCAACAATATTTTGAGCCAATTTATCATTAAATAAATTTAAATTTGATAATTGACTAAAACTAAAATTATTCGCAGTATCTAAAATCGATTCAACATTCCTTATTCCAAAAATAATATCATCATTCTTAATAGCTTGTTTTAGCACTTCAACTGTTTTTGTAGGCATCATATCCAAAACATCATCAAAGTTATCTTCCAGAATGCTTTGCCTTATTAAAGTACCGCTGACTCCTTCAATCCTTTCAACAAATAAAAATCTATCTTTAAAATCAAAACCTATTTTCGATAGGGAATTTGAAAAAGAGGTTATTACATAGTTATCCTCTTCAAGTTTACCTTTTAAAAGAATTTCACCGGTTGTTTTATCAACAATCCTATAAGGTTTAGGGGCAATGTGATGACCCAGATTAATCCTTTTTAAAATCTCATCAATACCCTCTACCTTTTTATAACCTCTCGGGATATGGGACGTATTTAAAGCCTTAAACATTTTACAAAGACATAGCGAGTACTGACCGGAACCCATTATTCCCATAGGCGGGCCTTCAACAACAACATCAGCACCTACAGAAATTGCAATTTCTGCCCGAAGTTCTCTTGGCAATATATATGGAATACCCCTACCACTTCTCTCAAATAGTCCCGGCACAATAGCTACAAATAACGAATCAGGAAAATGATGTTTTGCAGTTTTCATGCAATGAAAATGACCATTATGTAAAGGATTATACTCAGTAAAATCTGCAACCAGATTAATGTCAGAAGATGTATTGGAAATTTTACATTCGCTATCCAAATCATCCAAAAATAAATTCATGTCACGCTTAAGAATACTAGAAACTTTGGCCATGAAATAAAATATAATTTTTAAATTAAAAAAAACTTATGTTTAATCATACATATATTAAATTACAAGTAATACACCAGGAGTTAAAATATGGATTTAGTAATGAAAAATTGTAAATTGGTTGATAAAATAGGAGAATATTATATTAAAATAGATGAAGGAAAGATTACTGATATTTCAAAAACACCTCTCAGCGCCAGTAAAACAATAGATATCAAAAATAATTATATACTCCCAGGTTTTATTGACCCCCATATACACTTTAGAGATCCAGGATTAACTCAAAAAGAAGATTTTAAAACAGGAAGCTTAAGTGCTGCAAATGGAGGATTCACAACTGTATTTGACATGCCGAATACACTTCCAAAAACCAATACCTACAAAGCCCTCAAAGAAAAGATTAAAATAGCCGAATCCAAATCTATCGTGAACTTTGAACTCTTTGCGGGAACCAATAATCTTGACGAAATGGAAAAAATGGTTGAATTAAAGCCAATTGCTTTTAAAATATTTATGGATTTGGAAAGTGATGACAATCTAGAAAATATTTTTCATGACTTGTCCTTATTAAAATATAAAACTGAATATAAAGGTATTGTTGCAACACATTGCGAAAAAAAATCAATTGTTGAGGATGAAACTACAAAATTAAAACAAAAAGATGAAAATGAAGCAATAGATTATAGTTATGCAAGACCTGCAGTTTCTGAGGACGAATCTGTAAAACAAGCCATAGAACTTGCAGGAAAAAATAATTTATCCCTACACATATGCCATTTAAGTTCAAAGAAATCATTAAGTATTGCAAAAACTGCAAGTAAAATACAGCAAGTAACCTGGGAATTTACACCACATCACCTATTACTGGATAATTCCGCATTCAACATATATAAAACATTCATAAAAACAAATCCCCCACTTAGAGAAAAACATGACAGCGTGAGGATTCATGACTTGGATGATACCTCCATAATCGGAACAGATCATGCTCCACATACACTGGAAGATAAACAAAAAGGCGTATGGGACTCCTCACCAGGAATACCAAATTTGGAAACTGTTGTTCCCCTAATCTTAACTGAGGTGAATAAAGGAAATATATCATTCAATTTAATTCCAAAGATATTTTCTCAAAATGCCGCAAAGGTTTACTGCCTTGAAAACAAAGGAGAAATAGCTATTGGAAAAAATGCTGATTTTACAGTGATTGATTTAAAAAGAGAAGGTACATTCAATATTGAAGAATTCAAAACAAAAGCAGAATATTCACCATTTGACGGTGAAAAATATATTGGAATGCCAGTAATGACAATAGTGAATGGAAAAACAGTAATGAATAAAATATAACTTATTTTAAAAAAAAAGAAAAATAAAAAGGTGTGTTTTCACACCTATTTATAACATAATGCGTCTTCAGGACATGCTTCAATACATTGACCACATAAAGTACAGAATCCTGCAATTGGTAATTTAGGATTTTCTGTTTTGTGAATCATGTCATATGGACATGCCTCGATACAGTCACCACATTGGTCACATTTAGATGGGTTGAATGAAATCCTATCTCTGACTACCGGTTCGCCATCTATAGTAACTTCGTATTGTTCAACTTTTAATGCGTCGTTAGAACACATAGAAGCACAAGCTCCACATCTAATACAACTAGTGAAAGATGGTTCAGCATCAGTTTCTACTAAAGCTGGGCAGGACATACCAGTTTTGGTAACTACACGAATAGCTTCAGTAGGACATTTGTTAGCACATGCACCAATGAAATCACATTTTTCTACATCTCTTCCGATACCTTCTGCATCTACAGGTGCACCTTCACCCCATTCAATATCAATATCTAATGCATCAACAGGACAAAGTTTTACACATAAACCACATGCAGCACATACACTAGGGATTGCAACAGTTAAACTGGAACTGTTAGCAGCAATAAAGTCTCCAGGACATGCTTCTACACAAGTGTTACAACCGATACATTTAGCGGAATCGAAAGTGAAAGATTTGATTTCTTTAGTACGTTTAACAGGTACTTTTTCAGAAATGAAAATTGCATTCCAAGGACAGGTTTGTGAACATAAACCACATCTAATACAATCATCATTTACAGTAACAGGACTTCCTACTTCTTCAAGAGTGATTGCACTTACAGGACAAGGATCTACACAAGTTCCACATCCAACACAATCTTTGATGTAAACAGGACCTTTACCTTTAAGGTCTAACTCATATTCAGCAGGTTCTTTAAGACCAGGAACTCCAATTACATCCACTGGGCAAATGTCAACACATTTTTGACACATTACACAGAAACCTTCAACTTCTTTTAATTTTTCGCCAGTGACTTTAATAGTTTCTTGTGGACAGACTTCTTCACATTTGCCACAGGAGTCACATAAAACAGAGTTGAATACTAATCTTGCTTGTTCTATGCCTTCAGCAATTTCGTATTGTTCTACTTTTAATGCTCCATTAGGACAAACATCAGCACATTTTGGTTCTTCACCACAAGTGTCACAGTGAATAATAGCATTAGGTGTTACCTCAATAGCTGATGTAGGGCAAGTACCTTCACAAGCACCACATTTTATACAGCCATCTTCATTAAATACAATCATTTATAAAAACCCCCTTAAATTTAGAATTTTTTAATGAGGTTTCCTTCACTGTCTACAATATCTACTTCAGCTAATCTCATTTGACTATCCATTGAGTGGGTAGCACAAGATAAACATGGATCGTAAGCTCTGATAACCATTTCCATTAAGTTGAAAATGCTGTCATCTACTTCTACACCAGGTTTGATGTAATCTTTAGCAACTTGGTGAATACCCATTTCCATAGCTGGGTTGTTTTGGATTGTAGCTACGACAATGTTAGCATAATTACATAATCCGTTTTCATCAGATTCGTAATGGTGGATTAAAGTACCACGAGGAGCTTCTACAATACCTACACCTTTACCTTCAGTTCTTTCTAATTCATCTGGGAATTTTTTACCAGATAAATCTTCTTCTAATGCTGCAGCAGCACATTCA